>JBGVHJ010000099.1:0-2443 GCA_045122255.1 Eubacteriales bacterium
CGGAATGGCGAAGAACGTCTTCTTCACCTTCCCCGAAAAGCACTACTACGATTATCAGATCAATCTGCCCGCAAACCGTGAGCTGAACGCCTTCGCGTCGGCAGAATGGGTAAATGAAAAGACCCTGCATATTCGCACCTATATCCTCGACAACAGCCTCGGAAATATGCACACCTACGTCACCTTCGACGGCGATAAGATCGCTATTAGAATGACTAAGGTCGCAGAGTGGTTCATGGATGAATACGAGGGCGAGGCATACGGTAAAAAAATTTAAAATTTCGGGAGGCGTAATCGCCTCCCATTTTTATAAATTGCAGTTTATCTGGGATGCGGGGGACGCGGTTTCCACCTTTTTCGAGAAAAAGGTGGAGCCAAAAAGCTTCACTAAAATTAATAGATAGAGAAGCCATATGGTCAAATAAAATCGTGGAGATTTTAATCAAAATATATCTTCTACCGTGTTTCGAGTGTATTGCAAACTCTTTTAAATAAAGGATTTAAATCGTACTTGCAACACGATAGCAGTGAGGCTTTGTTTAAAATCCTCACGGTGTAAAATGACAATGTGGCTACACCACCAAATAATTTTAGGGGAAGTTCTTTTGGTTACAGAGCTTGCTTGCAAGCTCGCGGAAATCTCGCTTGCGAGTTTGCAGTTTTCATTTCAAGAAAAGTAACGCGCGCCTCCCCTCGCATCCCCATAAATCAAAACTTGAAAACATTTCAAAAAAATGTAACCTTTCGCAAAATTTATCGACTTATTGGATAGAGAGGCAAAAATCTCAAATCAACTGCCAAGGCGCAGAAAGGTTACGGCTATGAAAAAACGCAGAATATTTACACTCGCAATTCTTTTACTCGCAACACTTTTCACCCTTTCAGCTTTCACGTCCTGCTCGGCATCGATGGATATGGAAGCAGATGGCAATTTCTATCCCGAGGAATCACCCGAGATGGGCGGCGACATCAATCTTGAGCTTGGAGACCCGTCTTTTGACAAGGGCGACGGCGAATACGAGCGCAAGATCATCAAAACCGCAAGGGTGACCGCCGAAACACGCAAATTCGACGAAAGCATAGCCAGGATCGAAGAGCTTTGCAAGACCGCGGGCGGTTACGTCGAAAACTCCTCCGTCTACGGCTCTAAGCTTGACGGCTACGGAAACGGCGGCAACAGAAGCGCAAGCTACACTCTCCGCATCCCTGCCGAGGGCTTCGACGAATTCAATACCGAGCTTGGAAATATGCTGAACGTAGTCCGCTCCTCCTCAAACGTTGAGGAAATAACCAATCAGTATTACGACATTCAAGCGAGGATCGAGGTACTTGAGCTTCAGAAGAAGTCGCTTCAGGAAATGTACGACAATTACACCGACTACAAGGACATCGACACCCTGCTTTATCTTCAGAATCAGCTTTACGACGTGATCGAGGAGATCGAGGTCTACAAGACAAGACTCCGTTTGTACGACAGCAAGGTATCGTATTCCACCGTCTACCTCGATATAACCGAGGTGGTTGAATACACCGAGATTGAGGAGGAGCTTCCCTTCATCGAGGAGCTTAAGGGTGCATTTTTCGGCGGAGTTGATTTTAGTCTGGCTCTGCTCAAGGGCACCGCAATCGTCATCGCGGCGGTAACTCCCGTGCTTCTGCCTCTGTCTCTTCCGATAATTATCGTTGCTATTGCAGCTCTTATAATAGTTCTTATAATAGTTAAGGTCGCTATCAAGAGAAGAAGGCGCGCGAAAAAAGTCGGTTGACAGCTCTGATCCGGTCTGATATAATATAAATGAACGCGGAGGTGAAACTATGAAAAAAATATTTCTGATATTTGTTTGTGCTGCACTTTTGCTCTCCTCTGTCCTTATGTATTCCTGCGATAACGGCTACAGATACCAGCCTGAGGGCGAGTTCTATTTCAAGACCTCTCCCGCATCCGGTGACGCGGGTGTGACCGAGGTCATCAGCCTTGAGGCAGAGAAAGCAACCTATGAGGGCGAAGGAGATATCACCGTGACATTCGAGGTGGGTCTCGGTCGCTTGGATATCGGCGGCGGCTACGGCGAGGGGGTTGAAAACAGCTTTTACGTTGTTTACCGTATAGCTGAAGCCCCTTGGAGCGCTAATACCGAGCCCGTATGGGAAAAGCGCGTCGATTACAACGAATCCTGGTATTCCGATAAGTTCCTTTCCACCGAGCAGGAGAAGATTCCCACCTTTATATTCCCAAGATACGGCGAATTTTACCCGATATACAAAGAGAATGTTGATATAGTATTCCCCGAAGACGTGAAAAAGGGTTATTTGCAGATATGGCTCTACGCCATCGTTGAAGGATGGGAGGAGGATCACCTTTTCTTCAGCGCGCAGCTGTATTTCACCCACGAGGACGGCATACTTAACTTGGATCCGTGATGTCGGGGAGAATAGCCTTCTC
>JBGVHJ010000100.1:0-11650 GCA_045122255.1 Eubacteriales bacterium
TAGCGAGACGGAGGGATTGTAAAAGTAACATTTCACAGCAAAACAATCCCTCAGTCAGCTTCGCTGACAGCTCCCTTTACACAAGGGAGCCTATCGCGTAAATCTGCCTCGCTAACCCACCGACAAATCAAAATTTGAAGCTTATATAAACAGATTCAGATAGGAAATTATATGGAAAAATACGTAAGCATAAAGGGCGCGCGCGTCCACAATTTGAAAAATATTGACGTAAAGATACCGAGGGACAAGCTTGTTGTGCTCTCGGGACTTTCGGGTAGCGGAAAGTCATCCTTGGCGTTTGACACGGTCTACGCCGAGGGTCATCGCCGCTTCGTTGAGTCGCTTTCAAGCTACGCGAGAATGTTTTTGGGTCAGATGGACAACCCCGACGTGGACTCCATCGACGGGCTTTCGCCGTCGATCTCCATCGACCAAAAGACAACCTCGAAAAACCCCCGTTCTACGGTGGGAACCGTCACCGAAATATACGACTATCTCCGTCTACTTTACGCGAGAATAGGCATTCCGCACTGTCCCGTCTGCGGCAAGGAGATCCGCCGACAGACCGTGGATCAAATAATAGAGAGAATAATGAAGCTGCCCGAGGGAGAGCGATTCCTTGTGGTCGCGCCGGTTGTAAGAGCTCAAAAGGGTATGCACGAAAAGGTTTTTGAGAGTGCCAAGAAGAGCGGCTACGTAAGAGTACGCGTCGACGGAAACCTCTACGACCTCAGCGAAGAAATTAAGCTTGACAAAAACAAAAAGCACTCTATCGAGATAGTAGTTGACCGTCTCGTTATGCGCGAGGGAATAAGATCGCGACTTGCCGACTCGGTCGAGAACGCACTGAGCCTTGCCGACGGTCATCTTATAATCGTTCCCGTTCCCCGTGACGGTGAAGAGAGCGACGGCGAGGTGCTGACCTTCTCACAGTCCTATGCCTGCGAGGAGCACGGAATTTCGGGCGGTGAGCTTGAGCCCCGTATGTTCTCCTTCAACAATCCGCAGGGAGCCTGCCCCCATTGCTCAGGTCTTGGCGACACAAGGCGAATTTCGGTTGAAAGGCTTATTCCCAACAGAAAGCTCAGTCTTTCCGAGGGCGGTATCAACGTAAACGGATTCAAGACGTTGGAGGAGGAGAGCTGGAACGGCCCTCTCTTTGCGGCTGTCGGTCAGCGTCACGGCTTTGATCTCGACACGCCAATCGAAAAATTCTCAAAGGATGCCTTTGACAAGCTTCTCTATGGAACCGGCGAAGAGACCTACGACGTAGTCCGTTATTTTGGCGGCGAAGCCCACAAAAAGGCGGCAAAATTCGAGGGACTTATCGCCATGATAGAGCAGAGAATGCAGTACGGTATGAGCGCCGAGTATTACGAGCAATTCGTTGAGGAAGCACCCTGCCCCCACTGTCAGGGACGAAGACTTAACCCTATGTCGCTTGCGGTCACCGTGGGTGGACTAAATATCCATGAGCTTTGCTCGCTTTCCATTGAAAATGCGCTTTCCTTCGTAAACTCTCTCGAGCTTTCCAACACCGAGCAGGCGATAGCACGTGATATTTTAAAGGAGATCCGCGCCCGTCTCGGCTTCCTCGTCAGCGTCGGTCTTGACTACCTCACTATGTCGCGCAAGGCAGGAACGCTTTCGGGCGGTGAGGCGCAGAGAATAAGACTTGCGACGCAGATAGGCTCGTCTCTCGTGGGCGTGCTCTATATCCTCGACGAGCCCAGCATCGGACTTCATCAAAGAGACAATTCCAAGCTGATCGCCACTCTTAAAAAGCTCCGTGACCTCGGTAACACCGTTATCGTGGTCGAGCACGATGAGGAGACTATGGAGGAGTCGGATTATATCATAGATATCGGTCCCGGCGCGGGAATTCACGGCGGTCACGTCGTAGCGGCAGGTACACCCGAGGAGATAAAGGCTGACCCCGATTCGATCACGGGCGCGTATCTGTCGGGCAGAAAGAGGATAGCTACCCCCACCGAGAGGCGCGAGGGCAACGGAAAATATATTACCGTCAAGGGCGCGGCGGAGCATAATCTGAAGGGCATCGACGTGAAGATACCCCTCGGAAAATTCGTATGTGTCAGCGGTGTTTCGGGCTCGGGTAAATCGTCGCTTGTCAACGGCATACTTTATCCCAAGCTTGCGCACGACCTCAACGGCGCCATCGCTTATCCGGGTAAATGCGAGGATATCGAGGGTATTGAGAATCTCGATAAGGTCATCTGCATCGACCAGAGCCCCATCGGTCGCACACCGAGATCAAATCCTGCAACCTATACCGGGCTTTTCACCGATATCCGCGATCTTTTTGCCTCCACCAAGGATGCAAAGGCAAGAGGCTACCTGCCCGGCAGATTTTCCTTTAACACCAAGGGCGGCAGATGTGAGGCGTGCGAGGGCGACGGAGTGAAATGCATCGAGATGCACTTCCTGCCCGACGTATACGTAATGTGCGACGTCTGTAAGGGAAAGAGATACAACACGGATACTCTTGAGGTCAGATATAAGGGTAAAAATATTTTCGACGTGCTTGATATGTCGGTTGAGGAGGGAATTGCCTTCTTCGACGGTCTTCCCAAAATAAGAAGAAAGCTCCAGACCCTCTACGACGTAGGGCTTGGCTATATAAAGATCGGTCAGTCGTCAACCACCCTTTCGGGCGGTGAAGCGCAGAGAGTAAAGCTTGCAACCGAGCTTTCAAAGCGCAGCACGGGCAAGACCATATATATTCTCGACGAGCCCACCACCGGTCTGCACACAGCCGACGTGGCGAAGCTGCTTGAGGTGCTTCAGAAGCTTTGTGACGCAGGCAATACCGTGCTTGTGATCGAGCATAACCTCGACGTTATAAAGTCAGCAGACCATATTATCGACCTCGGTCCCGAGGGCGGTGACGGCGGCGGTACGATTGTCGCTGAGGGTACTCCCGAGGAGGTCGCTCTTGTCGAGGGATCGTATACGGGACAGTACCTTAGGAAATGGTTGAAAAGATAAGAGATAAAAGAGAATAGAGAATAGATAAGAGAAAATGAAGAAAACCGCGCGGTGCGCGGTTTTCTTTGATATTGCAGGAGATTTACGGCGCGTCAAATTTTTCCGCCTTGTCAGAGGGCGAGACACCAAACATTTTTTTATATTGCTTGTAGAAGCCGGAATAGTCGTTAAAGCCGCACAAGATAGCCGCTGAGGTGGCGGGCTCGCCTTCTCTGATCTTCTGCTGAGCTAAGATCAGCTTTTTTCGCAATATATATTGATATACCGAAATGTTCATATCACGGCGGAAGGTCTGGGTCAGGGTAGAGACCGACACGCTTAGCTGCTTTGATAGCTGAGGGATCGAAATTTTGCCGCAGATGTCTGCGTTTATAAGCTCGATAGCTTTTGCCGTCACCTCGGAGGGTCTGCTTCCTTCCTTTACGGCTGAGCGGTCGTCTGCTACTACGCTGAGTATCAGAGTGAGAAGAGCGTTCATCAATATCTGTTTTTCCTTTTCGGAGCAAGCCTTATCTATGGTCTCGTTCATTCTGCGAAATAGCATTTTTTGCTCGGCATCGGCTTCGATCACTCGGGGAGCTCCCATACATTTGTCGATCAGGCTCTCGAGCTCGGGAGTGTCGTAGAAGCTGAAAACGCATCTGTGATATTCCTCGTCGCGCTCGTTGAGAAATTGGTGATAGGTCTCCTTCGGGATCACCACGGTCTGATAGGGCGAGAGGGGAATGCGCTTTTCCTCGGAAATAAAGGTGGTCTCTCCACCAACAAAAAGTAATATTTCGTGGTAATTATGAAATTCCCTCGACGGGTACGCGCTGGTTCCCTTGGCATGCTTGTAGGTGCATTTTTCACCGTAAACGAATTTTGAGAATTTTTCCGGCATCAGTTTCACTCCCTTCAAGAACAGTATAGCGCATTTCTACCGAATTGTCAATATCATTTGTTATTTTGCCAATTTACATTGCTTTTTAAATTTGATAAAATTAAGAAAAAAGCAGAAAGAGGTATTTTTCTATGAGCAATATGTTTGATATTCAAGGCAAAAAGGCGATCGTGACGGGCGGCACTCGCGGTCTCGGCTACAGCATGGCGGAGGCGCTTTGCGAGGCTGGATGTGACGTGGTCATTATTGGATCCTCCGAAAGAGTGTATGAATCGGCAAAGAAGCTGAATTGCAAGGCGGTTCAGGCTGATCTCGGCATCAAGGAGGAGAATTACCGCGCATTTGGTGAAGGCTTGGCGCTGCTTGGCGGCGACCTTGACATTCTCGTAAACTGCGCAGGTGTTATCCACCGCCATCCTGCCGAGCAGTTCCCCTATGAGGATTGGGAGCACGTGATAGACGTCAACCTAAATTCGGTATTCATTCTCTGCCAAGAGGCAGGCAAGATAATGCTTCCGAAAGGTAGCGGAAAGATCATCAACGTGGCAAGCATGCTCTCCTTCTTCGGCGGACAGACCGTCCCCGCGTATGCGGCTTCCAAGGGCGCGGTCATGCAGCTTACCAAGGCTTTGACCAACGAGTGGGCAGGCAAGGGCATAAACGTTAACGCTATCGCACCCGGATATATGGAGACCGATCTCAATGCCGCGCTTATTGCAAATCCCCAGAGATTTGAGACCATCAGCGCGCGCATCCCGAGAGGCAGATGGGGTAAGGCAGACGACATGAAGGGACTTACCGTATTTTTGGCATCCCCGGCGAGTGACTATATCTGCGGCGCTATCATTCCCGTCGACGGCGGATATATGGTTAAGTAAGCCGCAAGGCGGCGCCTTGCGGCAGTTCTATTCGCCGGCGGCGAGATATATTGCTTCGCAGTGATATTGCCTTTGGCAGTGATATGCGCTGCGCGCGTTGAAAGTTACAAGGCGAATAGAATATCACTGTTGCGAAGCAACAATATCACTTCCCGCAGGGTAAATATCACTGTTGCGACGCAACAATATCACTCTTTTATCCCCACGATAAATTGCAATTTATCATAAAAAACAAGGAGAATTACATAATGAAAGCATTAGTTTGGACAGAAAAAGAAAGAGTAGTAATAGAAGAGAGACCTATTCCGGATTACACGGGCAAGCTGCTTATCAAGGTGGCATACGCAGGCATCTGCGGCTCCGACGTTGGCATCTACTGCGGCAAACACCCCAGAGCCAAGACCCCCCTTATTATGGGTCACGAATTTACCGGTACGGTTGAAGCTATCGGCGAGGGTGCTGATACCGACCTTAAGATCGGCGACAGAGTGGTTATCAACCCCCTTTACTATTGCGGAAAGTGCCGCGCTTGCCTTGCCGGTAACACCCACGTTTGCAAGACCCTGCGCTTCTACGGCATCGACGTTGACGGCGGTATGGCAGAATATGCCGCTATCCCCGACAAGTGCCTCTTGAAGCTTCCCGACGAGCTCGATTTCAAGCTTGCCACCGTCATCGAGCCTGCGGCTGTGGTAGTCCACGGACTCAGAATGATCAAAAAAATGTTCCACGGCTCGGCGGCGGTCGTCGGTCTCGGACCCATGGGTCTTCTCAGCGCGCTAATGCTCAAGGACAGCGGAGTCAGCAGACTTTTCTGCGTTGAGACTCAGCCTGCCAGGATCGAGGCGGCAAGAGCTCTCGGCCTTGACGTTGTAAATCCCAAGGAGTGTGACGTCAAGGAATACATTTACGCAAACAACGACGACGAGGGTGTTGACGTTTTGGTCGAGGCAAGCGGACATCCATCGGCGGCGAAGATGATGACCGATCTGACCGGTGTACGCGGTGAGATCCTTTTGCTCAGCGTATTCAAGGAGCCCACTCCTCTTGATCTTCGCACTGTTAATTTTGCCGAGCAGCAGATCATCGGCACTCGCGTTTATACCGCGCTTGATTATAAGGACGCTATCGACTATCTGAAGCAATACGGCGACAAGCTTGAGCCCGTAATCTCTCACGTTAAGCCCCTTGACGAGGGTCAGGAGGTATTTCAGGAGATCATCAGCGGAAAGACCAACACCATGAAGGTGCTCTTTAAGGTGTCGGAATGAGATAAAAGACGGAAAAAGCATATAATATAAACACGGAAAGCCGCGCGGCTTTCCGTGTTGTTTTTTCTATCTTCAGAATAACACAACAATACTTGACTTTTGCTCCGAAATATTCTTTTTGAAAAAATCTTTGATTTTTATGGACAAGGAGAGAGAATAGTGATATAATTATAGGTAATAGAATCAGCAAATCCAAAGAAGGTGTATAAATGAAGACAAACTACCACACCCACACATACCGTTGCGGTCACGCTACGGGAACAGAAAGAGAATACGTTGAAAAGGCAATCGAGCTCGGTTTTTCGGAGCTGGGCTTTTCAGAGCACGCGCCCATGCCCTTTCCCAAGGACGTGCCCGAGGCAAATCTTGACCGACTTCTTGCCATGAGAATGAAGACGAGCGAGGCGGAGGAGCATTTTAATATCCTTGTCGGACTCCGTGAGGAATACAAAAATGATATAAAGCTCCATATTGGTCTTGAAGCGGAGTATTTCGAAGGCTTTTTTGATAAATTTATAGACTATATCAAGGATTTTCCCGTGGATTATCTAATTTTAGGTCAGCATTTCGGAGATATGTACGAGGATCCCCTGTTTTATAACGGCGCGCAGAAGGACTCTGACCGACGCTTGAAGGACTACGTTGATACGGTAATAAAGGGTATAGAGACCGATAAATTTACCTACGTTGCCCATCCCGACGTGATCTTCTATCGCCGCAATCTTGAGGTCTATGAGAGGAAAATGACTCGCCTGATCGAAAGCGCAAACGCTCACAAGCTTCCTCTCGAGATCAACCTTTACGGCTTGCAGGAGGTAAGGAATTACCCGACTCTTGCGTTCTGGCAGATCGCAAACGCTATCGGCTGTGACGTAGTGATCGGAAGCGATGCGCACAAGCCCGAAAACCTCAAAAATCCTTTTGCCTTAAAGCATGCCGAGATGATGCTCGATAATTTCCAAAACCTTAATCTAATCGAAAGAGTTGAATTTAAGGCGGTAAAATAATTATGTCACATCCAATCAAACATTTTAAAACCATAACCAAGCACCGTCATGCCGTTATCCGACACTGCTTCAAGTGCGGAATCGGCTTTCAGGGACTTTTCCACGACCTTTCAAAATACTCTCCCACCGAATTTATTCCGGGCGCGAAATACTATCTCGGTACGAGAAGCCCGAATGAAAAGGAGAGGGACGTTTTGGGCTATTCGCTGGCGTGGATGCACCACAAGGGCAGGAACAAGCACCATTTTGAATATTGGGTCGATATAAACACGACCACAAAGCGCTATGAGCCTGTACCGATGCCGCTCCGCTACGTCACCGAGATGTTCTGCGACAGAGTTGCGGCCTGCAAGATCTACCGCGGCAAGGATTATACCGATTCGGCGGCGCTTGAGTATTATCTCAGGGGAAATGCCAGAGCGAAGATGCACAATGAGACCGCTGACCTGCTTGAAGAATGGCTCCGTATGCTTGAAGCGAAGGGCGAGAAGGAGACCTTTGAGTACATTAAAAAATTAAATAAAGAAGCAAAGAAGAAAAAATAAATGATACTTTTGAGAAATTTTGAAAAAGAAGACGCTTCGGAGTTGCAAAAATACGGATATTCGGATTTGTCTGCAGAAAAAGTAGAAGCTCTTATTTGCGATTGGAGCAAAAAACAATTCGAAGGCAAGTATTTTGAGATGCTTGCTATCGTATCCGACGGAAAGATCGTGGGCACGGTTTCCTTGTATCAGCATTCGTCGGAGGTCGTGTCGATCGGTCCCGAGGTCTTTGGCGAGTATCGAAGAAAGGGAATCGGCAAGGAAGCCGTGACGTTGGCTTGTCAAATTGCGAAAGAAAAGGGATTCAAAATAGTTTCTCAACAGATAAGGCTCAATAATGCCGCAAGCATAGCGCTGCACCGCTCCCTCGGCTTTGAAACAAACGGATTTGTATATACGAATTCCAAAGGAAATCAAGTTTCTATTTATCTGAAGTGCTTAATATAACTAAAAGCAGATAACCGTTTGCCCCAAACGGTTATCTGCTTTTATCATTCTTGTGAAGAGGTAAAACAGGTTGTTTTGTATTTCAAATTTTGATTTATCGGTGAGATAGGCGAGGCAGATTTGCGCAATAAGGCTCCCTTGTGTAAAGGGAGCTGTCAGCGAAGCTGACTGAGGGATTGTTTTGCTGTGAAATGTTATTTTTACAATCCCTCCGTCTCGCTACGCGATCCACCTCCCTTTACACAAGGGAGGCTTTCGTTAGCCATCGCCTCACCGATAAATCGCAATTTTTAATCCAAAAACAATTATTCAATTCAATTAAGCAATTAATTCACTCAAATTATATCTTTACTATAATTATAATACTTCCTCGGTCAATTTTCAAGATAAATTTGCAAATTTATTTGAACTTTAAGGAAGAGAAGCAGGAAAGAGCTTTGAGAAGTGTTTTGATATTTGTATGAAATGTATAAAAACGGTCATTTTATGAAACGCATTTTTAAAAAATCAACAAAATTTGACAAAATTTTAAAAATACTTGAAAAATTTACAATATGTGATATAATTAATATGAACTATTTTTTTTACAAAGGAGTGAGACCGTGAAAAAGAAGTATACCCCTGCAGAACTTGAGATCATTCTGCTCAATCAAGACATTATCACCACATCTGGACAACCCGGTGTCGACGACGGAAACGAAGACAACGGCGGAAACGGTATCGGCGGTGGTCACAACCCCGGCGGTTGGGTTTGATCGCAACCAAGACAACACAAAAAAGAAAGGACAAAAACAAAATGAAAAAGTTTAATTTCACTAAGATCGTATCCCTTGCTTTAGTATGTGCTATGCTTATGGGTGCGTTTATGTTCACCACCTTCGCTGCTGACGAAGCAACTGTTGAGATCGTTGCTAAGAACGTTTGGTACGGCGAAAAGTATCAGCTTATGTTCGCATATAATGCTCCCGTAGGTGCAACCGTTTCTGCAACTGTAAACGGTCAGCCTGTTGATATTGAGACCTATGAGTTGACCGAAGAGGATGAAGTAGATGCAGATTATGCATGCATGGTTTCCGAGGGTGTTGCAGCTCAGGCTATCGACACTGTAGTTACCTTTACCGTAGCCTACGGCGAAGAGACCGCAACTGTAGATTATAGCGTTCTCCAGTACGTTTACGAGCGTATGTACGTAAGCGCAAACAAGGCAGAGGGCGCAGAGCTTGCAATGTTCAAGGCTCTTCTTGCTTATGCAGATGCTGCAAGCATTTTCTTCAATACCACTGATGATGATGAGACCAATAATGATAAGAACATTGCTGATCTCGTATACGTTAATGCTACCGATTGTACTTTCGACGGCAAGACCGCAGGTATGGTTCAGGCTGGCGAGACCGTTAAGTTTGTAAGCAGCATTACCGCAGGTGCCGGTAAGGTAATTAACTTCGAAGTAACTAACATTTTGACCGGTTCTACCGCAACAATAACTGCTGAATCAATGGCAGAAAGCGGATATGTTGTAAACGGTCCTGTTAGCGTTGCCGTTGTTGAGGCTGATGATGATGCGCCTGTTTATACGGATAAGACCTATTCTTATACATTTGCAAGTGGAGCATTTAGTAAAGTTGGCACTGCAAAATTAAATGGTATTGATTGGACACTTTCGGGTAGTGTTGGATTCTTCGGAATGGATAATGCGTCTAGTGGTCGTGGTTTCCAGTTTGGATCTAAAAGTTCCCCTTGTACAAGTATGGAATTAGCATCGGTATCTTCTTTCGCTAATGTATCTGTGGTGAAAATCAATACTTGTGGTTATCAGTCAGGATCGGTTAAGGTTTATGTGGGAGACACCTTGGCAGGTACTATTAACTTCAATAATAGTGCAAAAGAATATACTATAAATGTTGATAATTTGTCTGGAGAAATTAGATTTGTATGTACTAACGCCGCAAGAGCTTATTATATTAAATCTATAGGCGTAGAATATCAGGTAGAAGTTGAATAAATTTTCTTCCCCCACCGCGATGCGGTGGGGGATTTTTTGCTAAAAGGGAATTACGCTTTATTTATGCGCCAAAGGGTGTGCTCGCGTTCCGGATGATCTGCTTCCGATCGGTAGCTTTGAGAGGGTAAAGCCGGCACAAATTTTGGTCGGAGCTTCAAATTTTGATTTGTCGGTGTGTTAGCGAAACAGATTTACGCGGTAAGGCTCCCTTGTGTAAAGGGAGCTGTCAGCGAAGCTGACTGAGGGATTGTTTTACTGTGAAATGTTACTTTTACAATCCCTCCGTCTCGCTACGCGATCCACCTCCCTTTACACAAGGGAGGCTTTCGTTAGCAATCGTCTCACCGATAAACACCAATTTATCAACAAAAAGGGTCCAAACCGTTTGGTTCAGACCCTTTTTACGTCATCCCTTCGACTTCCTTTTGTCGACGAAATATCTTATTGTGTGGAACAGATTGATGCCGAGCAGGGCGGCATTCAGCAGAACCACGGGCCACGTGTTGCACAGCGCCGCGTAGATCATGCTTATCAAGGCTCCGCTCATATTGATGATGCGCAGCTTGACCACCGAGGTCATCATCATCGAAATGATAACCAGCGCCGTTCCGATATACCCGAAAATTTCAAGAAATATCTTGTAATTTTCAACGAAAAATTCCATACAAACCTCCAAAAGCTAATTTTAAAATGAAAATAAAAAAGGCAGACTACTTTAAAAGGTAGTCAACCATTAACGGTGGTTTGTAGAAACACCTGCCCATATCGCAGGAATATACCGAATATTTATTTTGAGCCTTGCCCTTGCATCAGATATTATACATTATTTTTTTGTGTTTGTCAAGTGGGGAATTGCGGTTTTAAGGTCTTTCAATAAAAAACTTTTTGTTTTTTTAAAAAAATTTGATTAAAGGGGTTGACAAAGGGAAAATATTGTGATATAATAATGTGCACGGACAGAGATAATAAGTTGCCGGTGTGGCGGAATTGGCAGACGCCCGGGACTTAAAATCCCGTGATACGAAAGTATCGTACCGGTTCGAGACCGGTCACCGGCACCATCTTCCGTATATATATCGCGGGGTAGAGCAGCTTGGTAGCTCGTCGGGCTCATAACCCGGAGGTCAGGAGGTTCAAATCCCCTCCCCGCAACCAAAAACGAAAGCAGTCCTATGGACTGCTTTTTCGTTTTTGGAACGATGTGTTCCGCTTGCGCGGAACGTGATGCGCACTTCGTGCGTGATGACGGCTTCGCCTTGTGATGTGCGCTTCGCGCGTGTAAAGGAACACATCACATCACTGCGACCAACGGGAGCAACATCACTATGCGAAGCATAACATCACTGCGGCAACGCCGCAACATCACTCTTTACAAACGTTCAAAATTATGGTATACTCTAAATAACGGCATCTATTAAGGATGCACTTAAAACCGTCTCAAAGACTCAACCCCCTTTGTTTTATTGACTTTTTCGTTTTTGGAACGATGTGTTCCGCTTGCGCGGAACGTGATGCGCACTTCGTGCGTGATGACGGCTTCGCCTTGTGATGTGCCCTTCGGGCGTGTAAAGGAACACATCACATCACTGCGACCAGAGGGAGCTACAT
>JBGVHJ010000101.1:0-48294 GCA_045122255.1 Eubacteriales bacterium
AGTGCAGAGTTTAGGTTGAAAACCTCCTTCGTCGGTTTTCCTCATTAATTTCACATTATAAAAACAAGAAAATTTAAATAATTGTAGATTTTCGCTTCTTGCGAAAATCATCCATAACTCTGCACTCTGCATTCTGCACTCCGCACTTATCTCTCCCCGACAAATCAAAATTTATCGCAAAGCGATCAGGCGTCGATATCTTTTGTCTTTTCTACAAATTCTTCCTTCGTCATAATAACGTTAAGCGCCGCCAGAAGAGCGTTGGGAGTCATTCCTCGCGGAAGACCTAAGGCGACCGCAAGGCTATCGCGCTTCTCCGCACTGTCACTGCCACCGGTAAGACCGACCTCGTAAAGATCCGCCTTGGTTATCTCGGCTCTGTCGGTCTGAGAAAATCCCGACGCAAAGGGCTCGAGAAGCCTTCTGAGTGTTTCGACCTCGGTGCCCTCGACTCCTAAAAAGCCTTCCTTGGAGGGAGCTTCCTTTCGCCTTTCCTTGCCCTTGACCTGCGGAGTATAGAGCTGGATAAGCCTGTCCTTCGGTATTGCCGACGTCAGGTGGGAGCGGATGACCTTGCCCGCTCCGTCGCTATCGGTGAGAAGAATTATCTTACTTTTCTCCGACATCTGACGGATAAGCGCAAGTCTCTCGTTGTTTTTAAAAACACCAAAGCCGTCGGTCTGTATAACGCAGGCGTCGGCTATTGATTTAATTTTAATTTTATCGTATTTTCCCTCCACTATTATTGGGAGGTAGATCTTTAATTTTTCCATAAATTACACCATTTTAGGGATGAAATAGAGCAAGACCAATGCGCCAAGGACTATACGGTATATGCCGAAGGGAGAAAAGCTGTGCTTTTTTACGAATTCCATAAGGAACCTGATGGCAACCATCGAAACTCCAAAGGCTACAAGGCTTGCTTCAAGCAGCACGAACCAGGCAAGAATAGGAACCTCGACACCGCTCTCCATAACGTAATCGAAAAATCCGTAGCCCTTTATAAGGCTTGCGCCCACCATAGCAGGTATTCCCAAGAAGAAGGAAAACTCAGCCGCGGCAGGTCTTGAAACACCGAGAAATCTTGCTCCGAGAATGGTAGAGCCCGATCGGGACGTTCCGGGAACTATGGAAAGAGTCTGAAAGCAACCTATGATCACCGCCTGCGTGTAGCTGATAGCATCTACCGACTCGACAGCCGTTTTTTTGCTTTTATATATCTTTTCCACGACGATGAAGAGCACACCGTAGATAATGAGCGCCGCCGCAACGGTGATGGCGTTGAATATCCAGCCGTCGATGTCTTTTCCGGTAGCTATTTCCAATATTTTATCTCCCACCACACCGATAAGCGCGGCAGGAACGCTGGCAATGCACACCTTCAGCCAGAGCGTCCACGTGCTCTTCTTTTCGGGCGCGCTTTTAGCCCTTGCAAAGGGATTGAGCTTACCGAAAAACATTACGACCACCGCCATTATTGCGCCAAGCTGAATGACCACCTCGAACATACTCATATACTCCTCGGCAAAGGTTGCGCCGAGGGTGGGAGCCGTATTCAATTTCAGAAATTCGTCAAGCAGAATAAGATGTCCCGTGGAGCTCACCGGCAACCACTCGGTTATTCCTTCAACAACGCCGAATATTACGGCTTTGATCAATTCTATAAATTCTGTCATTTTTGCCTCCGGCGGCTTAAAACCTTTTTGGAAAAAAGGTTTTAAGAAATCCAAAAACTTTCAATAAGGAAAGTATTAATATCATATTTTATAATTTTTCTGCATTGTTTGCGGGAATATAGCTGCTTGTGAGGACAGCAAGCCTGCTTGCGTAGGGAGACGCAGTATCGCGCCGCTTATTGCGTGAACGTTATTCTCCGGCGCGCATTATATCGCCCTCAAACACATCAAAGGGCACGCGGCACCAGAATATCATTGAAGGATGAGGCGCGCTTTCGACAGCCTCTCCGTCGGGCAGATAAAGCTCGCTTGTGGTAAACGCTCTGCCGACCTTGGAGGGGGAGATCATCTCGGCGGAGTCGCCGACCTTTACCTTATTGCGCTGGATAAAGCGGTAAAGTCTTCCGCTCTCGTTTTCAAGGGCAATTCCCGACTCCGCAAGCCTTGCCGCCTCGGTCTCATTATACTCGGTAGCGGTGGCAAAATATGCCTTGTCGCGGATGTAGCCTGTATGCGAGCCCAGCTGAGCATTTTCAATCGGCTTATCAAGATAATATCCCGTACAGTATTCGCGGTGAGAGACACACTCCAGCTCACGGTACCAAAGAGGATCGAAGGCATAGCCCTCGGGATCGGCAAGATATGCGTCTATTGACATACGGTAAGCGTTGGTGACCACCGCGGTATAGTAGGCGCTCTTCATTCTTCCCTCGATCTTGAAGGAGTTTATGCCTGCCGCGATCAGCTCGGGAATGTGCTCCACGGTACACATATCCTTGGAGGACATAATAAAGGTACCGAGCTCGGTCTGCTCGATCGGGATAGGCAGATCGGGTCTCTTTTCCTCATAAATTATATAATTCCAACGGCAGGGCTGAGCGCATCTGCCACGGTTCGCGTCACGGTCGACCATCATATTCGAGAGCATACATCTGCCGCTATAGGATACACACATTGAGCCGTGGACGAAGGCTTCAAGCTCGATATCCTCGGGAAGAGCGCGACGGATAGCGATTATCTCTTCAAAGGAAAGCTCGCGCGCAAGCACAAGTCTCTTCGCTCCCAGCGCCGCGTATGCCAGAGCCGCCTCGGGGGAAACTATGCTCGCCTGAGTTGAGATATGTATCTCCATTTCGGGCAATATCTCCTTGACCGTAGCCATAACGCCAAGGTCTGCCACGATGCAGGCATCAATGCCCGAGCCGTCTATTGCCTTCAAAAATTCGCGCAGGGCGGGATACTCGTCGCCGTGAGGCATAGTGTTAAGCGTCAGATAGAGCTTCTTGCCCCTTTCGTGAGTATATTTTGCCGCCTCAAAAAGCTCCTCCACGGTAAAATTATCCGCCGCAGAGCGCATGCCGAAGCTCTGTCCTGCAAGATAGACCGCATCGGCTCCGTAAAGCAGAGCCGCCTTCATTTTTTCAAAATTACCTGCGGGAGAGAGCAATTCGGGTCTTTTTATAATTTCATTCATGTTAAATCTTCTCCAAAACATATTTATTCATTTTATTTTAACACAAAAAGCCGTCCGTGTCAATATTGACGGAAATAATCTTGACAATTATATTGATTTTATATATAATATAATTAATATCTCATGATTGGAGATGATAAGTTGAGATTTACAGATAAAATAAAGGGATCAAGAGCGGCAAAAAAGCAAAAGGCCGGTAAGATCAAGGCTATGCGCCTTTTCACCTTGGGATTTATTTCGGTAATTGCCCTCGGAACCGCTCTTTTGATGCTTCCCTTCTCGGTACAAAACGGTGTTGAGCATCCCGGGCTTCTCGCCTCGCTTTTCACAGCCACCAGCGCCACCTGCGTGACGGGTCTTGCGGTGGTCGATACCGCTACCACTTGGAGCATCTTCGGACAGGCTGTTATTCTGTGTATGATACAGCTGGGAGGCATCGGATTTATGACCTTTGCGGTGCTTATCGCAAAGATCGTTAAAAAGATGCTCTCGCCCAAAGACAGAATGCTTGTGGCGATGTCATACAATCTTAATTCCTACGCAGACGTAGGTGGAATTTTAAAAAGCGTGGCTATCGGAACCGCCGTGGCGGAATCTGTGGGAGCTATTCTTCTGTTCGTTCGCTTTGCGAAGATCTTCCCTATCGGCGAGGCGATCTTCAAGAGCATTTTCACCTCGGTTTCGGCATTCTGCAACGCGGGCTTTGATCTGATGGGAGACTTTTACGCGGCAGGGGCAGAGGGCATAGCTTACGCGTCGTCTATGGGATATTTTATTGACGACCCCTTCGTATGCCTTACGCTTTCGGCACTTGTGATCGTGGGCGGCATCGGATTTGCGGTCTGGTTCGACGTGAAAGAAATGATATTGAGAAAAAAGCGACTTTCCGCATATACAAAATTCGTTCTCATCATTTCTTCCGTCCTCTTTTTAGGCGGAACGGTGCTTGTAGCTCTTCTCGAATGGAACAACGGCGACACCATCGGAAACCTTTCGGTGGGTGGCAAGCTTATCGCATCCTTCTTCCATTCGGTCTCGCTCCGCACCGCGGGATTTTCCTCCTTCAATAACGGAGAGATGGGCTTTGGCACTCAGATCCTTTCGCTCATTCTTATGTTTATAGGCGGAGCATCGGGCTCTACCGCGGGAGGTGTCAAGGTGGTTACCGTTGGCGTTCTGGTTTATACGATCTTTTGCAATATGATCGGCAAAAACGATGCCATTCTGTTCAATCGCAGGATATCCCCTTCAAGCTTTATTCGCGCGGCATCGGTTATCTTCGTTCAGCTCTTTCTCATTCTCGCGTCGTCGGTGGCAATATTCTCGCTTTCAAGTGATATTGGAGCTATGGACGTCATATACGAGGTCACAAGCGCGGTCAGCACCGTAGGTAACTCAACCGGAATCACCGCAAGCCTCGGTATCGCGCCCAAGATAATACTCATATTCCTTATGTATTTCGGAAGAGTCGGAATACTGACCGTAACATACGCTCTCATGATAAATCAAAGCTCGGGCGAGTCTACCATAAGATACCCCGACGCGGACCTTTTGATAGGATAGATAACAAAATTTTATTAATTCTCAAGGAGAAGAACAATGAAAAGCTTTTGCATAATCGGACTTGGAAAATTAGGACAGACTCTCGCCGAGTCTCTGACGGCAGACGGCAAGGAGGTTTTGGTCATCGACCTTGATGCCGACAAGATAAACATGATCGCAGACAACGTGACCAACGCGATAATTGGTGATTGCACCAACGATGCGGTCCTTAAGGCGGCAGGCGTTGCCGACTACGAGTGCGCCATCGTCTGCATAGCGGAAAACATCAATGCCAACGTGCTTCTTACCTTGAAGCTGAAGGAGATGGGCATCAAGACCGTCATAGCGAGAGCTATAAACGACGGTCATCGCCGCGTGCTTGAAAAGGTGGGCGCGGATATGATAATCTTCCCCGAAAAGGACATTGGAGAGCGCTTGGCATTCACACTCGCGCGAGACAGAGTGACCGACTTTATGGAATTCAAGGGCTTCCAGATAGCCGAGATCACCGTTCCCGAAAAATGGATCGGAAAGACGGTTATCGAGCTTGATATCCGCAAAAAATTCGGCATCAACATTATAGCTATAACCGCTAATGACGGCACGGTTACCGTGTCTCCCTCCGCGACCCGTCCCTTTATGAAGGGTGACCTTGTGTCTATCGTCGGAAGCGACGAGCAGGTTCAGATCTGTCTTAAAAAATTCGAATAACAGCAAAGGAAAAGCATTATGAGACTTCGTCCACCGGCAATACCGATAATCACCATTGACCCATATTTTACGGTCTGGTCTCCGTCAAATATACTGACTGATACCGATCTTCAGCACTGGTCGGCAAAGCCCAACAGAATAAAGGGATCAGTCACCGTTGACGGAGAGGTATTCCGCTTTATGGGTACGGGAGAGACTCCCGCCATTCGTCAGACCGCCTTTGAAATGACCGCGACAGTCACAAGCTACGCTTTTGAGAGCGAGGAGATCCGTTTGGAGCTTTCATTCTTTTCGTCCCCTTTTACCGACGATCTTTACAGGCTTTCGCGACCCGTTTCGTATATGACGGCTAAATATACCGCTCTTGACGGCAAAGATCACTCTGTAGAGCTTAAGATCGCCGCCGGCGAGGAGCTTTGCATCGACTTAAAGGGTGCTGAGCCCGTTGAGACCCACGCTCTCACTCTTTCTTGCGGTTCTCCCGCTATCAGAATGGGAAGTGTGGCGCAGAGAGTGCTTTGGCGAAGCGGAGACGATCTTCGCATCGATTGGGGATATCTCTATCTTGCTTCAAGCAATAAAAATGCCCTGACCGAGACCTTCTGTCAGGACGAAATGACGTATATTTCTGTCTCTCTGCCTATGACCGAGGGCGATACCGAAGCGGTAGCCTTCGCCTACGACGACGTGCACAGCTTCAACTATTTCGGTCACGATTGCGACGCTTATTGGAAGAGCGTAACGCCTTCGATCGAGGCGGCGATCTCCGAGGCTCTCTCTGAGGTAGCGCAAAACCGCAAAAGATGCGATGCAATAGCGGACGAGCTTTATAAAAAAGCCACCGGTTGCGGCGGTGAAAAATATGCCGACCTCGTGAGCCTTGCATACCGTCAATTTTTGGCGGCGCACAAGCTGGCACTCGACGAAAAAGGCGAGCTTATCTACGTTTCAAAGGAGTGCTTCAGCGGCGGTCACTCCTGCACCGTTGACGTGACCTACCCCGCATCGCCCTTTATGCTGCTTTATAACACCGAGCTGCTTAAGGCGACTTTGCGCCCGATCTTCCGCTTTGCCGCGAGCGAAAAGTGGAAATACGATTTTGCTCCCCACGACGCGGGCAGCTATCCTATTCTCGGCACGCAGAGATACGGTCTCAGGGAGGGCGGCGTTCTGCTTCTTGAAATGCAGATGCCGGTTGAGGAATGCGGAAACATTCTGATCCTTATGGAAAATATCATTTTGTTTGAGAATAAGACCGATTTTGTCGCTCCTCACATGGAGACTCTCGCCAAATGGGTAAAATATCTTGAAAAATACGGCAACGATCCCGAAAACCAGCTCTGCTCCGACGATTTCGCGGGTCACATGGCGCACAACTGCAATCTCTCTCTCAAGGCGATCATCGGCATTGCCGCGTATTCGCTGATTCTCAAGGCATTTGACCGCCACGGTGAGGCGGATGGCTATATGAACACCGCGCGCGAGATGGCGAAGAGCTGGGTAGAAAGAGCCAAAAACAGCGACGGCAGCTTCCGCTTGACCTTTGACCGCCCCGAGACGCGCGGCATGAAGTATAATTTGATCTGGGACAAGCTCTGGGGCTTGAAGCTATTCCCTGCCGAGGTCTACGAGGGAGAGACACGCGCAAATCTTGCTAATATGAACCCCTACGGTCTGCCCTTTGACAGCCTGCACACCTACACCAAGAGCGACTGGCTCTTGTGGACAGCAATGCTTGCCCCCGATCGTGAGGGCTTTGAAAAGATCATTGAGCCCATGTGGTTGGGATATCACCTGACCCCCGCAAGAGTGCCGATGAACGATTTTTACGACACCGTTACCTCGCTTGCCATGGGCTGCCGACACCGAAGCGTAGTTGGTGGGCTGTATCTGAAGCTGCTGGAGGAGAAATTTGAAAATATCGAGATTTAACAACAAATCCCTCGACCGAAGTCGAGGGATTTGTTATTATAGTTATTATTAATCTTGATTTGTGCCTGTACCTTCAGAACCGTTTTTACCTGTGGTTTCGGTATATCTATCGGTATTATCGGTCACAGTTGCACCGGACATACAAGCTACACCGGCAGCACCGCCCTTGCCTTGCGCACCGGGTTCACCGTGATTATGCACTCCGCCGCGAGTTCCGCCATTTCCGCCGTTTCCGCCTTTAACTGTAAGAGATCCACCGTTAACCGTAACTGTCAACGATCCTGAGGTCGATGTTATGCCGATACCGCCTGCGCCTCCGTTTCCACCGTTTCCGCCAACTCTCTTATTGAAAATCGTTCCGTTGCACTCGCTTCCCGCACCGCCGTTTCCTCCGTTTCCGGCAATGATCTGGCAGTTTCCGTTTTCAAGAGTAAACGAGCTTGTATCAACAGCGTCACCGCCTTTTCCACCATCTCCGCCCTTCTTACCGTCGCTTCCGTTACCATCGTTGTCATCTGCCGCGTGGCTGTAACCATTGGCTCCGTTACCGCCCTTAAGTATAAGCATAACATTTGAACTCATATCCACCGTTATTGCTTGGCCGGCAATTGCATTACTTCCGTACCCTGTTGCTAAAGCAGTTCGGATTCCATCGCCTCCGGTTATCGACATAGTCGCATATCCGGTTATAGTTAACGAATTAATCGATCTAACATCAATTGTAGGCAGTTTACTGATAAGTCCACCTGTAATACCAGCGCCGCTCGTATGTTCACAACCTATTATAAGATTTTCTTTTCCGGAAGATTTGATTGTGAGATTAATATTCTCGTCAGATTGAGGATCCACATATACTGCGCTCTTTTGCTCGGGAGCAACAAAAGCAAAGCTATCAAATTCTATCTCAATATCGTGATTGGAGTAAATGGAGAAGGAGAGGTCTTTAAACACGGTATTGATCGTGTAGTCCTTGCTGTCAGGCTTCTTATACATGCCGTGAATCACATACTTATCAACCTCTTCGCCGCCCTCCTTACCGTAAAGCGTAAGCACACCGGTTTCGGGATCGTAGTTATCCATAAATGCGAAATTGATCTTGTTTTTCGCATTATCCGAAGAATACTTGTTGTACAGCTCCTTAAAGCTTACCTCGGACTTGCCCTCAGCCTCGGCACAGTTATAGAAATCGTTGAGATAAATATCTTTTACTATGTATTTGTTCTCCTCAATGTTTCCAAACAGATCTACACTGTTCAAAATCGAGGTGTTGAATGTCAAAAGATTGGATGGGTCTAAACTTAAATCCTGATCTTTACTGTATATGCGTGTATCTTCTACAATGCTTCCTTCGCAAACAAGAGTTGAATATACTATCTTAACCGTGCGCTCAGGTATGTTGCAAACGATAGTAACATATACATCACAAGAGCATGTTACCGCCGTGTAATACATACCTGCAGGCGCTGTTTCAGGATAAGATCTTTCATTATAATATGTTTTCTCCAACTTGGTGGTTATTTCATTTCTGCACTCATCGCTTGTAAAATGCGAATAATTTCCAGAAACAGAACCTGCTATTTTAGCATCAATGTCTGCCTGCGCCCCTACATTGACAATATCGTATATGTCTATACCTGCCTGTGCGGATATCTTGCCTTTGAGTTCCAATTCTACCGATCCGGAAACCGCAAAGGTCTGTTCCACTTTTTTGGAATTCATAACCGACTCACAAGTACCCTCAACTATTTCCGTAGTCATCTTAAAGGCAGATTGTCCATCATGTCCTCGCTTTTCATAAATATATAGAGGAATTCTGTCAACCTTTCCGATCTTATAAACAAAATAATTGTTTACGCTATCAGTATAGGAGTGAACAAGTTTAGTATCGCAAGGTTTGGTTATATATGCACCGCTGAGATCATCTGTTGATGAAGAATTATTATTGTTACTGTTACTGTTATTGTTATTACCGCTATCCGGATAAGGTGTTCCGTAAGTAGCAAAATACGCATATACTCTCATATTTGACGAGAGGGGTGCATCGAGGAGAGAATTTGCGGTAAAGGGCTGTTGCCATGTGCCTTCGTCCCAGTACCAACCGCGGAATTCGTATCCCAATTTCTGAGGATCATCGGGCATCTTGATAATATCCTGACCGTTGGTGTTTACCGTCGCGTACACTTCACCGTCAACCATAAAGCTGATCTCAAACTCAACGTTTGAACAAGCTACTGCCAGGGGCAGCACCATTAATGCTACCAGTGCGAAAATCAATATTTTTTTCATACTTTTCCCTTTCTTTACACGATAAATCGTTTTTAGGTAATAGTATTATATCATATTTTTTGTTGCGTGTATATACACCTTATTAAACAAGCATTAAATAAAGTATGAAAAAAATGTTAAATCGCCCCGATAATCTGTTGCTAATATCGATCAGTCATGGCAAATTTTGATTTGTCGGTGAGCCTTCTCCAGCGGAGAAGGCTATTTTCACCGACAAACCCAAATTTTTACGCAAAAAAGCCGCAAAAGCGGCTTTTTCATTTAAATATTCCTTGGATCGTTTCAAGTATTTTAAATCTGACTTTATATTTAGGTTTATCGGTTTCGGTGATTATTTTGTACTGCTCGCCGGTAAGACCTACCGAGGCAAAGGCGTCCTCGTTATCCTCGTCGGAGCTATCGGTTGCCGCCGAGAGGCAGAGGGGTGGGAAAAGGCAGCACCACCAGTTTTGTCCTTCCGCTTCTCCTATACAGACTCTCAGAGAGACGTATTCGCCCGACGGGAAGGCACAGGTCTCATAGCTTTTTGTGGGATAATATTCATCGCCGATGAGAATACTGACGGAATAGTCATATCCCTCGGCTGCTATCACCTCTGCGGTTGCCGATTTAAGGTCGTTCATAATGCCGCCGATTGCCGCTATTGCCTCCGATTGAGACGAGCAGCCCTCAACGGCAGGGGAGACAAGCTCTATCACTCGGTCTCTAACCTTCAATTTTAGTGCTTGGTCCTCTTCACTGTCCGAATTGGCAAGGACGTGAAGTCGGATCACGGTGTCATAGATCTCCTCTTCCCCGTGAATGGGGAAAAGTCCTGCGGCAAGTGCCACGGCAAGAATGAGAAACGTACAGATAAGTAATTTAGTAGTAGAAGCCATTGTTTAAGCATCCTTTCTTTTGTGATAAAAGGATTATGCTCAAGCAATGGCTTCTTTATACATTAATTTTTAATTATTTTTTACCGTGGTGACCGAATCCCAACCAGCGGCGGTCATGGCGCTCGTGCGCTACGTTCTTACGTCTTCTGCTGGAGTCGGCAGGCTTTTCGGTAATATCTCCCGCCTTAGTCAGTGCCCACTTGGTCATAACGGGTCCGACGATCTCGTAAACGAGAACGGCGAAAAGAATTACGAAGGATACCACGCTCGCGATCTCTGCGCTGAGCACTCCGTCACTCTTGACGGTGCTTACCATACCGAGCGCAACACCCGCCTGGGGGAAGAGGGTGATACCGAGATATTTTACGATATCGGGGGAGCACTTGGTCATCTTTGCCGAGCCCATTGCGCCGAAATACTTACCAATACAACGGGATACGATATAGACCACGCCGACGAGGACGAGCAGGGGCTGAGTAAATACGCTGAGGTCAAGCTCCGCACCGCTGAGGACGAAGAACAAAATGAGAAGGGGCTTGCTCCAGCTATCGGCTCTCGCCATCATTTCGTCGGAGCATTCGCAGACGTTGCAGAATATAGTTCCGCACATCATACAGGTAAGGAGCGAGGAGAAGTGGATATGTACGCCAAAAATCGCGGGAAGATCGTGAAGCTCGGTAATCGCAACCGTTGCAAAAATGAATGCAATAACCAGGCTCAAACGGTTACTGTTGGAGTGGAAGATCTTCTCAAGCTTGGAAAGGATAAAGCCGAGGAGCGCGCCGATACCTACAGAAAGCACGATCTCAACGAGAGGCTCAACAACGATAGAAATAACGTCGGGCTCGCCGCCTGCGATCGCCTTTGCGATTCCGAGAAGTACCGCGAAGATAACGAGACCTACCGCGTCATCGAGAGCAACGATGGGAAGGAGCAGGTTAGTGAGGGGACCCTTTGCCTTATACTGACGGACTACCATCAAGGTCGCCGCAGGCGCGGTCGCGGCTGCGATAGCCGAAAGAATGAGTGCCGCAGGGATAGGAAGAATATCCTTGCCCGTGGTGGCAAGAAGGATAAAATGAAGGGCGATAAGCACGATAACGCAAACGACAGTAGTTGCTACCGCCTGCAAGATACCGATAACCGTTGCCTGCTTACCCGTCTTTTTAAGCTCGGCAAGCTTGAACTCGCTACCGATCGAGAAGGCGATAAAGCCGAGGGCGATGTCACAGACTATTCCGAGTCCGTGCTCCAGCTCGCCAAAGCCGAGGTGAAATCCGCCGGGGAGCGTAAATCTGCCGAGGCAGAAGCAGCCGACCAAAATTCCGGCTATAAGATAACCCGTTACTGCGGGGAGCTTTAAAAGCTTACAAATACGCGACATAAGAAGTCCGGCAAGAGCGCATACCGATATGCTGATCAATACCTGAACCGTTGCAGCACTGTCCATAAAAAAATCTCCGTTTTATAATTATAGATTAAAAAATTCCGCAAAAAAGCGCCGCAAGGGCGCGTTTTTTACATATTATATAATGTACCTTGATATTATATTCCCGAAAGCAATTTTTGTCAATATACAATATTAACAATTAAAAAAAGATTTTTGAAGGCTTTATTCGACATTTTTGCATTATTTTCTCTTTTTCTCGCGCTCTTCTTTCTGCTCTTCCTCCGCTCTTCCCTTTTGCTTTTTCTTTCTTTTCAAAGAGTTCTTGGCTTCCGCGAACAATTTACGCAGAATACCAAGCGTTTTTTCGTCCTTGGGGAACAAAAACCGCAGAAGCACGATAGCGATAGCAACGGTGACTATCTTTTCGGGAGTGGCGGGCAGCCAGAGGAAGGCGAGATATGCGCCCGAGACGGCGATCATCCATCCAATACCCCAAAACGTACCGATGCCAAGCATAATATAAGACCAGCCGTTGGTGATAAGCCAGGCGATACCGATGCAAAGCAAGAGGCGCGGATTCAGTACGAACAACACGGCGGTTTTAAGATAGTGCTTGAGCTTTGCTATTATCTTTTCTTTCATTTTGCAGAGCTCCTTTCACGGGGGAATTTGATCGGTATCTGCACCTTTCACTTTCTATACTATCCGTATTATACCACAATTTTGTAAATATTTCAAGTATTTCGCAAGTCCGAATCTGTCGGGAGACACGAAATGCCCGAAATGCATCTATAAAAATCCGAAAAACTTTAGAGGCGAATTCTTTTAGTGAAATATTCGGCATACGCCGAATGTGAAATAATTCACTTCGTGAATTGTGAAATATTGCTCCTTCGTCGCAATGTGAAATGAAATTTGCCCACATTCGCGTCAGCGAATATTTCACATTTGCGAAGCAAATATTTCACAGCGAAGCTATTTCACTTGCCCGAAGGGCAAATTTCGTTGAAAAAAGCACTTGCTTACGCAAGTGCTTTTTTCTGGCTGGGATGGCCGGATTTGAACCGACGAGTGCCAGAGTCAAAGTCTGGTGCCTTACCGCTTGGCGACATCCCAATCTATTTAACTTTATTATTATACCAAAGAGAAATGAAAATGTCAATACTTTTTCTGAAAAGTATATTATTTTTTGCGGACTTTTTAATAACCTTCATAATATTAAAAAAAGTGTTTACAAATTTGAAAATATATGCTATAATATGTAAGAATTCGGAAATTCATGTCGAATATGCTTCTCTTTAATTAAAAGCCGAGTTATCGTTTTAAATCAACGGAGGCAAAAATGGATATTTTTTTCAGAAATTTCTGGGTGAATTTATCGTACTGGGCAAAGGAATTTTTCGGTCTTCACGTAGTGGATGGCAACTGCGAGTTTCTTCGTGATGCAGACGGATATATGTCGTGGCAACACCTGACATTTGTCACGTCCTTAATGATAATTATGACGGCGGCGGCTATCCTTCTCGGTCTTCATTTCAAGAAAAAGGATATGGCTGAAAGAAACAAGGTGCTCGTTTGGTCTGCGATTTTGATCAACGCTTTTGAGCTTATAAAAATTATCACCTGCTGCTTAAGGGCAGATGCCGGCGATATCTCGCCTATAACCAAGAATCTTCCTCTTTTCCTTTGCAGCATACAGCTGATCGCGATCCCACTTGCCGCATTTGCAAAGGGCAGACTTAAAAACGCGGCACTCGATTTCGTCTTTATTTTCGGAATACTTGGTGCTATTATGGGTACTTATTTCGCCGGACAGAATTACGGCTCATACCCCGTGCTCTCCTTCGTCAACGTTATCTCGGGTATCACTCATTCGATCTCGGGATTTGCGTCGCTCTACATAGTCATTTCAAAAATGGCGAGCATGAAAAAGCGAAATATATGGATCACCTTCTCTATCCTCACCGGATTTTGCGTTGCCGCGTACACAGCTAACGTAACCATTGATTATAACTATATGTTCCTTATGGCGGGCGACGGAACACCCTACGACATCATTTTCAATCTCGTTGGCGGTCATCCCGTAATATATCCCTTCCTCGTTTGGGCGATCTTCATAATTTACATTACTGCATTCTATTTCATATATTTCTTTTTCAGAGTTATGAAGCAAAAGAGACTTGCACGACTCGGCAAGGCATAAGAAATCTAAATTCAAACTAAAATTTATAACCGCAGATCAAAAAGGTCTGCGGTTTTCGTATTTTTATATCTTGCGGCGCAAATAATATACAAAAACGAGGATAAAATATGTGCACTGCAATTAATGAAACGACAAGATATCACCTTTTCGGCAGGACTCTCGATCTTGAATATTCTCTCGACGAGGAGATCGTGATCACACCACGCCGATTTAAATTAGATTTTTTACACGAGGGCAGGCTATACGAGCACTACGCGATCATCGGTTCGGCGCACATCGCAGACGGAGTTCCGCTTTACTACGACGCGATGAACGAAAAGGGACTTTGCGCGGCGGCTTTGCGCTTCCCTGCCTTGGCGCAATATCACGAAAAGGCGTCTGAAAAGCACAATCTTGCATCCTTTGAGCTTATACCCTGGTTACTTTGCAATTTTGACAGCGCAAAGGCGGCGATGGAGGCTTTGGAGGGGGTCAACATTACTACCGAGAGCTTTTCGGATGCTCTTCCCTCTACTCCTCTTCACTGGTTAGTGGGTGACAGAGACGGCTCATTCGTTATTGAATCGGTGAGAGAGGGCTTGAAGATATATGAAAATACTCTTGGAGTTCTCACCAACGCGCCAGATTTTCCGACACAGTGCAGGCTTCTCGAAAAGCACGGGGACGGCGGCGAGCCGATACTTGGAGATCTGTCATCCACCTCGCGGTTTATAAGGGCTGCAAAAGCCGAGGAGTATACCCTTGCCGCCGAGAAAAGGACGGAGGCGATCTCGCGATTCTTTCATATTATGGGCACTGTCAATCAGCCCCACGGGCTTTTCCGCGCCGACGAAAGGCAGCTTCGTACCGTTTACACCTCCTGCATGGACAGTGAGAGGTTAGTCTATTATTTTACCACCTACGATTGCCGCAAGATCCGCGCGGTGCGGATGAAAAACGCGCATCTCGATCTTGACACGCTCACCTCTTTTCCGATGAAACGGAAGGAATGGGTGCATTTTTTGAATTGAATGATTAGCAAATTGCAGTATTCAAAACGGTATCATTATCGAATTTGACTATCACAATTACTCTAAATTTAAAATTGGGGCGAAAGATCGCCCCAATTTAACGTTATATCAGTTTATCTTCCTTTGCCTTGACCTCGCAATAATGGCAACGGTAAATGCCGTTTGCCTTATCGGTCAGCTTGAATCTCTGGGGGAGCTCCTGCTCGACGGTGGTGATGCAACGGGGATTTTTGCAGACGAATTCGCTTGTAAATTCGCCCGCTTCCGCCTCAACGCTCTCGTTTTTGCTTGCGAGAAGCTTAAGAATGAGCGCCATTCTCATATATTTGCCGTTGAGCACCTGCTTGAAATAGCAGGCTCTCTTGTCGTCGTCGATAGCGACGGCGATCTCGTTGACTCTGGGCAGGGGGTGGAGGATCGAAAGGTCGGCTTTTGCGCCCTCAAGCTTATCGGGAGTGAGGATGTAGCTGTCCTTCAGGCGGAGGTAGTCCTCCTCATTGGGAAATCTCTCTCTCTGAACTCGGGTCATATAGAGCACGTCGAGAGAAGGCATAGCGGCGAGAAGATCGGTGGTCTCCTCAAATTCGATGCCCTTTGCCTCGAGATATTCTTCTCTTACGTAGCTCGGAAGCTTCAGCTCTGCGGGAGAGATGAGCACCACCTTGATTCCCGTATAGCGAGAAAGGGCGCTGATCAGCGAGTGAACGGTTCTGCCGTATTTAAGGTCGCCGCAGAAGCCTACGGTGAGGTCGGTAAATCTTCCCTTTTCTCTCCAGATGGTGAGAAGATCCGCAAGAGTCTGGGTGGGGTGGTTATGTCCGCCGTCGCCCGCGTTGATAACGGGGATAGACGAGTTTATTGAAGCCACGTAGGGCGCGCCCTCCTTGGGATGGCGCATTGCGATAATATCAGCGTAGCAGGAGACCGTCTTTGCGGTGTCGGCAACGCTCTCTCCCTTTGCCGCACTGGACGAGCCCGCGCTGGAGACCGACAAAACGTTACCGCCAAGCTCGTACATAGCCGCCTCAAAGGAAAGCCTTGTTCTGGTGGAGGGCTCGAAAAAGAGGGTCGCAAGCTTCTTGCCGTGGCAAGCCTCGGCATATTTTGCGGGATTTGCGATTATATCCTCGGCAACGCTGACAAGCTCCGCGATCTCCTTGGTGGAGAGCTCCTGAATATCAATAAGGTGTCTCATATTTAATCTTCCTTGATAAATTTAGGCTTTTGCGCCGTTGACAGCGAGGTAATTCTTTATTCTCTGAACGTTTTCTGCGTTCTTCTCGTCCTCTTCAAGATATTCGATGATGTCGTAAACGTCTACGATAGAGTATACGGGGAAGCCGAACTGCTCCTCGATCTCCTGCATAGCTCCCTTTTCGCCCTGACCCTTTTCCTTACGGTCTACCATAATAAAGGTTGCGGCAACCTTTGTGCCCTCAAGGTGGGAGAGGATCTCCATGCTCTCGCGGATAGCGGTGCCTGCGGTGATAACGTCCTCGATAATAACGATCTCCTCGCCTGCGGTAGGAACGTAGCCTACGAAGGTTCCGCCCTCGCCGTGGTCCTTGACCTCCTTACGGTTAAAGAAGAAGGGCACGTTGAGACCGTTCTTGGAAAGTGCAACCGCCGCGGAAACCGAAAGCGAAATGCCCTTGTATGCAGGGCCGTAAAGCACAGCCTGCTTCTTTCCGAGCTTTTCGAAGTATGCCTTTGCGTAGAACTCACCGAGGGTAGCGATGTCGCTGCCGGTCTTGATCATTCCGGCATTGATGAAATAGGGGATCTTTCTGCCGCTCTTCGCGGTGAAATCACCAAACTTGAGAACGCCCGCGTTCTCCAAAAACTGTATAAATTCTCTCTTGTATGCTTCCATTTTTATTGTTTCTCCTTAAATTTTTATTAAACTTAACAGTGCAGAATGCAGAATGCAGAGTGCAGAGTTAAGGTAGTTTTTCGCCTTTGGCGAAAAACATTTATTATAATGTATCTATTAAGCGCAAATAATCAAATTCATTATTTGTCTTTCGAATTGCATATAGCAACTAAAATAGATATAATTTCGTTTATATTTGAGTTTAAGCTCAAATATTCATTGTCGCTTATATAACCCGTTGCGTGCAAAAGGCGGATCCAATATTGAGTTTCGTTAGCTTCCTTTAGGGAAATTGCAATCTTAGAATAAAAATCGGGTTTAGATTGTCCTCTTTGAGCTTCGCTAACATTGGCTCCAATGCTTGTACCACTTCTGAGAAGTTGCTTAGATAAAACATATTCTTTTTTATCCAAGGTAAGATATTGGTACAGTTTTACAATTCTTATTGCAAAATCAAAACTCTTAATTTCAATAATTGATTTATTCATACCGCACTCTTATTAACTCTGCATTCTGCACTCTGCACTCTGCACTCTGCATTCTGCACTCTGCACTCTGCACTCTGCATTCTGCACTCTGCATTCTGCACTCTGCATTCTGCACTTAATCAACGAATTCTGCAACACAACGCTCGTAAGCCGCGACGGGATCAGCCGCTGCGGTAATAGGTCTTCCTACTACGATATAGTCGGAGCCGATCTTCTTTGCCTCGGCAGGGGTCATAACTCTCTTCTGGTCTCCGATGTCGCCATCAGCAAAACGAACACCGGGGGTTACGGTGACGAAGCTCTTGCCGCAGGTGTCGTGAACCTTGCCAGCCTCGAGAGGTGAGCAAACAACTCCGTCAAGTCCTGCCTCCATAGCGTTATGAGCGTAGTGCATAACCACCTTATCGATAGGCTCGTTGATGAGAAGGTCATTCTGCATAGCCTCCTGATCGGTGCTTGTAAGCTGAGTTACAGCGATAAGCATGGGGCGAGTGCCGTCGGGACGGGTAAGTCCTTCGATAGCCGCCTCCATCATTCTCTTGGTTCCTGCCGCGTGGAGGTTAGTCATATCAACATCGAGGCGAGAAAGAACCGCCATAGACTTTTTTACGGTGTTGGGGATATCGTGGAGCTTGAGGTCGAGAAATATCTTATGTCCTCTCGCCTTGATCTCCTTTACAATGGAAGGACCCTCCGCATAGTAAAGCTCCATACCGATCTTAACGAAGGGCTTTTTGCCGGTAAACTTGTCAAGAAATGCAAATGTCTTTTCCGCACTGTCAAAATCGCAGGCGATAATTACGTCTTTTCCCATTTTTATATATCCTTTCAAATTATTATTTCTTTCTGATCGCGGTCTTGTCGTTGGGGTTGAACGCGAAATTTGTGTTTTCCGCGCTCTTGACTTCTCTTGAGTGAATAAGAGAAGAAAGTCCCTCGCGGTCGATCTCTGTCTTCGGAGCGAATTTTTCGCTCATAGCATAATCGATTATCTGCTTTTTCAGCCAACGGGCGGCTATATCGCCATCACGGAATTTAAATCCGCAAACAAGAAGTCTTCCTCCCAGAGCCTTGTATTCAAAGATAGCCGCCTGACGAACGACGTTCTTATGTGAGGATACCACCTCGATAATAGGCTCGAAGGGCACCTTGTCGCTTTCAAGCACCGCGGCGCGACCCTCCTCCAAAAGGCTTTCAAACTGCCATGAGCAAAATCCCTCGTGGGGTAAGTCCTCAAGTATGGGATGAGGATTGATGACAGTGGCAAGGTTGCCCATTGATCTGCCCGCCAAGGCTATCTTCATCGACGTACCGTTGCTTTCAAAGGGACCTGCACCGAATATTACTACGTCCTTGCCCTCTTCAAGCAGAGACATAAGTCTGTCCTCGCCCATTCCGTTTGAAACTACAAGGTCGCCGTAGTCCTCAACCGCTGCGGTCTTGGGATACAGATAAAGCTCCCACTCGTTTTCAGCGCAGAAATTATCGGCTTCAAGCACAGCCTTAAGGGTCATTTCACGGGGCTTGAGAGTCTCGGGCATGATCGCATCAAGCTCGTAAAGCTCACTTATCTTACCGCCCTCAATGAAATTCACGTTGACCGTTTCACGCTTTACGGTCTCATCACCTGCGGTAAGGCTTACCGTCAGCGTAGCGTTTTCAATAGCCTTAACGTCGAAGCAGGAGACAAGTATTTTGCAATTCAAGGTCTCACCCGACTCAAAGTTAGCGCGTCTGCCGAGATCGTTCAGCAAAACCGTAGCAGAATTGTATCTCAGCACGTTCTCGACGGTTTCGGTAGGCTTCATCTCATAAAACTCATTCATCATACCAACGTCATAGCCGAAGGTGTGCCAATGGGTATCGATGGGACCGAGAAAATCGTAGCCCGCGATATTTTCACCGCGTCTTACGGTCTCAAAGCAATATTTTCTTATTCTTCTCTGCCACTGGCAGGAATTCTTGAAATAAAGAGGCGCGCGGTCAAGCATTCCCTTGCTCTCAAGGTGAGCCTCAAGCGACTCAAGCATTCTCGAATATTTGCCAATTCGGGTGCCCTTGTATCTATCCTTCAAGGAAAGATCGGTATAGGTACCGTCGATGCAGATCTCGTGGCTGAGTCTCGGCTTACCGTAGATCTCGCTCCAGCTATCCACCTTATTAATATCGCAATTGGCGGAAAAATAGCTATGGTGACCTGAGGTATAGCTATTATAAACGTCGCAGAATTCATTTGCGTAAGCAAATCTGCGAGGGTTGTGTGGCATAGGCTCTTTCACAACCTCGTCCATCTTGTCGGGCTCGTTGCCAAAGGCATATTCAAGTCCGCGGAGAGCGCTCATTGGTGAGAAGAGCGCGTCGGTCTTCTCATGCACCTCGTCGGCGCACTTATGGAGATGGTCGAGGAAGCCGTCGTAAAGCTGAAGCTCGTTTCCGCAACAGTAGATCACTGTAGAGGTATGTCTGCGGCAGAAGGCAACGATCTCCTTCCACTCCTCAAGAGTCGTATTGTTGGGCGACTCGACGTGCATGAGTATTCCAAGCTCGTCTGCCGCCTGCATATATTCCTCGGTGGGAATATAGGTATGAAATCTGATGTAATTGAAGCCAAGCTCCTTAATTTTCTTAATTACGTTGCGGTAAAATTCCTTATCGTGCGGGGGATTTACCGTTTCGGGATAGTAGCAGTGCTCACAGATGCCGCGCATGTAGTAGGGGTCACCGTTAAGGCGGAAATGCACGCCGTCCACGGTAAGTCTTCTCACACCGAACTGTTTTTCAAAAGTAGCGTCACCGCAGGTCACCTTGAGAGTATAGAGCTTCGGGTTCTCGGGGCTCCAATATTCAAGAGCGTCGGTGTCAAAAGCAAAATCTCCGTCCGCCTTTCCGCTCTTCAGAATTTCGCCTCCGTCGAGCACCGACCATTCAAGAAAGACCCTGTCGGTCGCCTCTATTTCAACCCGAGCACTCTTGCAATCCTCGGAAATAAGTACGGCAACGTCACGAAGGGGCGAGGAATAGACGCGAAGCTCGATGGAATCGGTAATGCCGCCGCTGTATTCGCAGACGGCTCTCGAGGTAAGTCCTACGATAGGCTGACCGTCAAATCCCTCAAGTCGGTGATTTGAGACCGACAAAACAACGGTGTTTTCGCCGTCTATAAGGAGTCCTTCGGGAATAGCCACCTCAAAGGGAGCGCTATAGCCCTCGTGTCTGCCTAAAAATACACCGTTTAACCAAACAGATGCCGCATTTGCAACACCGCCGAAATAAAGGGTTGCATTCTTCTCCACTCCTTCGCAGAGGAAAGAGCGGCGATAGAAAAAGTTGCCCATGATATTGGGGAGTGCCATATCGGGACAATAGTGCTTTATCGGGTACTCCCAAATACCGTACTCGGGATTTATTCGGAGTGCACGGTAAAACTCCTGCTTTTTAAAGCTATCGGTAATATCGTCCCAGTATGCGGGAACGGCATTTTCAACTATTCCTCCCTTGAATTCGGGAAGCGCTTCAGAAGAATACTTTTCTTCTGAGTAGTCCATTCTCCACGCGCCGTTAAGTGACAAAGCTGAATATAACATTGGGATGTCCTCCTGAAATGCTTTTTAGTCTATTTTCAAGCCTTCGAGAGACTCGATTCTGTATTTTTCCATAACTCTCGGAAGGTCCTCAATGATATTTTTGCAAGCGAAGGGATCAACGAGGTTAGCCGCGCCCACCTGAACAGCGGTAGCACCTGCCAGCATCATTTCGATCACGTCCTCTGCGCTTGAAACTCCGCCCATACCGATAACGGGGATATTTACCGCGTGAGAGACCTGATACACCATTCTTACCGCTACGGGGAAGATGGCAGGACCCGAAAATCCGCCCATTTTGTTGGCAATTACGGGCTTTTTGGTGCGAAGATCGATTCTCATACCGAGAAGGGTATTTATAAGGCTGATTCCGTCTGCTCCTGCCGCCTCGCAAGCCTTTGCTATAGAGACGATATCGGTCACGTTAGGCGAAAGCTTAACGATAATAGGCTTGGTAGTAACCGCCTTGACCGCTCTTACTACCTCAGCCGCGCCCTCGGCACTTGTTCCGAATGCCATTCCGCCGCCGTGGACGTTAGGACAGCTTACGTTGACCTCTATCCAGCCGACCTGGTCGCATTTATCTATTTTTTCGCAGGTATATACGTATTCTTCAACCGAAAAGCCCGAAACGTTAGCCATAACAGGCTTATTGAAGCACTTTTTAAGCTTGGGAAGCTCCTCGGAAATGACCTTTTCAACACCGGGATTCTGAAGACCGACCGCGTTGATCATACCGTTTGGGGTCTCGGCAATTCTCGGGGTAGGATTTCCGAAGCGAGGATCCTTGGTGGTTCCCTTAAAGGAGAACGTACCAAGCATATTTATATCGTAAAGCTCAGCGAACTCATAACCGAATCCAAAGGTGCCCGAGGCGGGGATCACGGGGTTCGAGAGCTCGATTCCGCAAAGATTAACTTTAGTATTCATAAAAATTCCTTTCACACGCAGCACAAGTGATATTTTTGCTACGCAAAAGTGATATTTTGCCTCCGGCAAAGTGATATTTTACCTTCGGCAAAGTGATATTCGCCTTCGGCGAGTTGCTTACCAAAGAATGTCTTCTTTTTTAAGCACGGGGCCTTCCTTACAAATTCTCTTATATCCTGTGATCGTCTTGCAGGAGCAGCCCATGCAAGCGCCGAAGCCGCAGCCCATTCTCTCCTCAAAGCTGAACTGACCGCTCGTCTTACTCGTTTTATAGACCGCCTTAAGCATGGGCTCGGGACCGCAGGTGTAGAAGTAGGAATACTCTGCGTCCTTCATAACGTCGGTAACGAAGCCGCGGACTCCGTAAGAGCCGTCAACTGTTGTGACAGTTACGTCAGCGCCGAGAGCCTTGAATTCATTCTCGTAGAAGATCTCGTCCTTGGTGTTGAAGCCGAGAACAACCGAAACCTTCTTGCCTGCGGCTATAAGCTTTTTGCAAAGCATATACATAGGGGGCACACCGACACCGCCGCCGAGCAGCATGGGATTCTCGCCCGACGCGCTTGTGTCGTAGCCGTTTCCAAGGCCGGTAAGGACGTCGAGAGTCTCGCCCGCACTCATTTTGCTCATCTGTTCGGTTCCCTTTCCGACCGCCTTATATATAAGGGTCAGAATGTTTCCATCGCAATCGCAGACCGAAATAGGACGGCGAAGGAAGAGTCCGTCAAGCTTTATATTGACAAACTGACCGCAATTGGTAATATCGCTTGTGTCGCCCTCAAGCAGCATTCTGAACACGTTGCTTGTAAGTGCGACGTTTTCTTTTATCGTAAAAATCGTTTGTTTCATTATGTTTCCTTATGGCAGGGTGGCGGGATCCGGTCTGTGATCAAACCGCCCCGCCCCTACAAATTATTATTTTTTATGCATCAATGGTAGAGATCGTAAGAGTTGTCTCTTCCAATACGTCAAGGAGAACTCTTACGGTATCGAGAGAGGTAAACATAGTTACGTTATTCTCGGTTGCGTACTTTCTGATCTCAAAGCCGTCACGGGTAACACCCGAGGACGAGGGATCGCTTGTATTGATAACGTAAGCGATATGTCCCTGGCGGATAGAGTCCGCGATCTCCTCGCTTCCGTCGGAAAGCTTCTTGAGAATGTGGGTTCTGATACCGTTCTCTTTGAGATACATTGCCGTTCCCTCGGTAGCCTCGATATTGAATCCAAGGTTATAGAATCGGCGGATAAGGGGAAGCGCCTCCTCCTTATCGCAATCCGCGATGGTTGCAAATACGGTTCCGTAGTTCTGCAGGTGCATGCCCGATGCCTGAAGAGCCTTATAAAGTGCTCTGTAGAACTTATCGTCATATCCGATAGCCTCACCGGTAGACTTCATTTCGGGAGAAAGGTAAGCGTCAAGTCCGCGAAGCTTATTGAAGGAGAATACGGGAACCTTGACGTACCAGCGGTTCTTCTCCTCGGGATAGAGGCAGAAGATTCCCTGCTCCTTCAGTGACTTACCGAGAATACACTCGGTGGCAATATCAGCGAGAGAGTAGCCGGTAGACTTTGAGAGGAAGGGTACGGTTCTGGAGGAACGGGGGTTAACCTCGATAATAAACACCTCGTCGTTCTTGTCAACGATGAACTGAATATTGTAAAGACCAACGATTCCTATTCCGCGACCGAGCTTCTTCGCGTACTGAAGAATAGTGCCCTTTACCTTATCGGAGATAGAGAACGCGGGATAAACGCTTATAGAGTCACCGGAGTGAACACCGGTTCTTTCAACCAGCTCCATAATACCGGGAACGAATACGTCCTGCCCGTCGCAGATAGCGTCGACCTCGACCTCCTTACCGCTGATGTACTTGTCAACGAGAACGGGCTTGTCCTCGTCGATCTCAACGGCGGTCTTAAGGTAGTGACGGAGCTGCTCCTCGTTTGCAACGATCTGCATAGCTCTTCCGCCAAGGACGAAGGAGGGACGAACAAGCACGGGGTAGCCCACCTTTGCCGCGGCGGCAACACCGTCCTCGATCTTGGTGACGGCGCGACCCTCGGGCTGAGGAATGCCAAGCTCCTTAAGAAGCTTTTCAAACGCGTCTCTGTTCTCTGCTTTATCTATTGCGGCGCAATCGGTACCGATGATCTTTACGCCGAGATCGTGGAGGGGCTGGGCCAGGTTGATTGCGGTCTGACCGCCGAGAGATGCGATAACGCCCTCGGGCTTTTCAAACTCGATGATGTTCATTACGTCTTCGGGAGTGAGGGGCTCAAAGTAGAGCTTGTCAGCCGTTGTATAGTCGGTAGAAACGGTTTCGGGGTTATTATTGATAATAATTGCCTCGTAGCCGGAATTTTTAATGGTAGTTACCGCGTGGACGGTGGAATAGTCGAACTCAACACCCTGACCTATTCTGATAGGACCTGCGCCGAGAACCACGATCTTCTTCTTATTGGTAAGCACGGAGGTGTTCTCACCGGTATAGGAAGAATAGAAGTAAGGAATGTATGCATTGGTGTGGCAGGTATCAACCATACGGAATACGGGGAAAAGATTGTTTTCGCGTCTGAACTTGAACACGTCAAGCTCGGCACACTTCCAGAGCTTTGCGATATACTTATCGCCAAAGCCCATCTTCTTTGCCGCCTTGAGCGTTTCAAGGTCAAAGATATTGTTAGCAAGCACGCTTTCCATCTCGACGATATTCTTCATCGCCTCAAGGAAGAAAGCGGTGATCTTGGTGATCTCGTGGATCTCAGCGACGGGAGTTCCGCGGCGGAGAAGCTCCGCGATAGCAAAGATATTATCGTCTCTGAACTCTGTGATATAAGCCTTGAGCGCTTCGCTATCCATAGAGTCAAACTTCTGATGATAGAGGTGATTAACGCCGGTCTCAAGAGAACGGATACCCTTAAGCAGGCACTCCTCAAGGTTAGAGCCGATGCCCATGATCTCACCGGTCGCCTTCATCTGAGTTCCGAGAAGGTTGGAAGCATTGGTGAACTTATCGAAGGGGAATCTGGGGAGCTTTGCGATAACGTAGTCGAGGCTGGGCTCAAATGCCGCATTGGTGTTGGCAATCTTGATATCCTCAAGCGCCATACCTACAGCTATCTTCGCGGTAACTCTCGCAATAGGATATCCCGATGCTTTGGATGCAAGCGCGGAGGAACGGGAAACGCGAGGGTTGACCTCGATGAGATAATAATTGCTGGAATTGGGATCGAGAGCAAACTGAACGTTACATCCACCCTCGATCTTAAGCTCGCGGATGATCTTGATAGCAGAATCGTTGAGCATCTTCTTATCGTGATCGGAAAGAGTCATTATAGGAGCGACAACGAGAGAGTCACCTGTGTGAACTCCGACGGGGTCGATATTTTCCATGCCGCAGATAGTTATAGCGTGGTCGTTGGAGTCGCGCATAACCTCAAACTCGATCTCCTTATATCCTTTAACGCTCTTTTCTATAAGAACCTGATGAACGGGAGAAAGCTTGAACGCGTTAAGACCTACCTCCACAAGCTCTGCTTCGTTGTTAGCGAAGCCGCCGCCCGTACCGCCGAGGGTAAACGCGGGACGAAGAACTACGGGATAGCCGATCCTCTCAGCCGCCGCCTTTGCCTCCTCAAGATCGTAGGTGATCTCGGAGGGTATCGTAGGCTCGCCGATAGACTGGCAAAGCTCCTTGAAGAGCTCTCTGTCCTCTGCTCTTTCGATGCTTTCGCTGGAGGTACCGAGAAGCTCGGTGTGACACTCCTTAAGGATGCCCTTCTTTTCAAGCTGCATAGCAAGGTTAAGTCCGGTCTGTCCACCGATACCGGGAACGATAGCGTCGGGACGCTCATATCTCAAAATCTTTGCAATATATTCAAGAGTCAGAGGCTCCATATAGACCTTGTCCGCGATTGTGGTATCGGTCATGATGGTAGCGGGGTTGGAGTTGACCAGAACTACCTCATAGCCCTCCTCCTTCAGTGCAAGACACGCCTGAGTGCCCGCATAGTCGAACTCTGCAGCCTGACCGATAACGATAGGTCCTGAGCCAATAATCAAAATCTTCTTCAAATCAGTTCTCTTTGCCATATATTTATCCTCCGTTTATTATTCTCTGTTATGCCTTATAAACCACTTTTCCCTGATATACGGTGCCGTAGCATTTTCCGTACATTTTCGCGCCCTCAAAGGGGGTCGCCTTACCCTTTGAGATAAACTCTGCAGGATCGACGGTAAATTCCTCGTCAAGCCTCCAGACGCTGAAGCTTTCACCCGCAGGGAGACCGAATCTCTCTCGGGGATTGTAGACCAGCAGATCGGTAAGCTTATCAAGGGTAATGATTCCTGTTCTCACTAAGTATGTATTCATGGTAGCGAGCGCCGTTTCGATTCCCACGATACCGAAGGCGCTCTTTTCAAGACCCCTACCCTTTTCCTCTGCCGAGTGGGGCGCGTGGTCGGTGGCGATCATATCGACGGTTCCGTCTACGATCCCCTCGATAAGCGCCAGCTTGTCTGCCTCGCTTCTAAGAGGGGGATTCATCTTAAATCTGCCGTGCTCCTGAAGATCCGCGTCTGTAAGAGCTAAGTAATGAGGACCGGTCTCACAGGTTACGTTAACGCCGCTCTTTTTCGCCTCGCGGATGATCTCGACACTCTCCTTGGTGGAAATATGGCAGACGTGATAAGCGCATCCCGTCTCTTCCGCAAGCTTCAGGTCTCGCTCGATCTGTCGCCACTCGCTCTCGGAGCAGATACCTCTGTGACCGTGAGCCTTGGCATATTCGCCGTCGTGGATATAGCCGCCGAAGAGCAGATCGTTGACCTCGCAATGCGCCACGATCATCTTGTCAAGAGCCTTTGCTCTCTGCATCGCCTCGCGCATCATTTCGGCGTCCTGGACACCCTTGCCGTCGTCGGAAAAGGCGATAACGTTCTTTGCCATACCTTCAAGGTCGGCTATCTCGCGACCCGCCTGAGCCACGGTAATAGAGCCGTAAGGATGAACACCGATGCAAGCGTCCTTTTCAATAATATCAAGCTGCTTCCCAAGATTCTCGATACTGTCGGGCACGGGATTCAAGTTTGGCATTGTGCACACGTCGGTGTATCCGCCGCGAGCCGATGCCAATGAACCCGTCGCAATCGTTTCTTTATAAGAAAAACCCGGCTCACGAAAATGCACATGCACGTCGCAAAAACCGGGAAAAACAGTATATTCGGAAGAATTGAAGGAAGAAAAGCCGTCCGCAAAAAGGAAACAGTTAGCCAACGACTGGATTTCTGTCGCTTTAGCCTTCATTTTTGCCTTCATAACTGCCATTTTCATTCTCCATTTCAAAAAATTTACAAATTAAAAACAACTTTATTTATATCTTTCATATTATATCATAAAATGTCCTTAATGTCAAGCAGATAAAGGCATTTTTATCAAAAATGTCACAATTGACAGTAGTATTTTAAAAAAGCAAATCATCTTTTGTCATTTTAGCAAAAACGCGTAAAAATGCGGGAAAGAATCTCTTCTTCCCCGCACATATTCATTTAGAACAATCCCGAAATTTTTCCGTTATCGTCAACGTCGATTCGCTCTGCCGCGGGGATCTTGGGAAGACCGGGCATGGTCATAATATCACCGGTGAGGGCAACTATAAAGCCTGCACCTGCCGAGACCTTGACGTTTCTGACGGTGACCTTGAAGCCCTCGGGCGCGCCCAGCTTTGTAGGATCGTCGGAGAAGCTGTACTGGGTCTTCGCCATGCAAACGGGCAGCTTATCATAACCGAGAGACACAAGAGTTGCGATCTGCTTCTGAGCCTGAGGCGCGATAATGATTCCGTCGCCGCCATAGACCTTCTTTACTATCGCCTCGATCTTCTCGGGGATAGACGCGCCCGTATCGTAGCTGAAGGTGAAGTCGTTAGGCTCTTCGCAAAGCTTTACGATCTCCTCAGCAAGAGCGCGACCGCCCTCGCCTCCCTCTGCCCAAACGGTAGAAAGCACAACGTTTACGCCGAGCTCTCGGCACTTTTCGATAACGAGCTGAATTTCAGCATCGGTATCGGTGGGGAAACGGTTGACTGCAACTACACAGGGAAGCTTATATACATTCTTGATATTGGAAACGTGACGGAGAAGGTTGGGGATTCCCTTTTCAAGGGTCTCGAGGTTCTCTGCTCCAAGCTCGGTCTTGGGAGTGCCGCCGTGCATTTTAAGAGCGCGGACGGTAGCAACCACAACCACAGCCGAGGGGGTGAGTCCTGCCATACGGCACTTGATATCGAGGAACTTTTCAGCTCCGAGATCCGCGCCAAAGCCTGCCTCGGTAACGGCATAATCGCCCAGCTTCATCGCCATCTTGGTAGCGATAACAGAGTTACAGCCGTGAGCAATATTCGCAAAGGGACCGCCGTGAACGAACGCGGGAGTGCCCTCAAGAGTCTGAACGAGATTGGGCTTCAGCGCATCCTTAAGAAGCGCCGCCATAGCGCCCACAGCCTTAAGGTCACCTGCGGTCACGGGATTTTCGTCGTATGTGTATGCAACCACGATGCGGGAAAGTCTTTCTTTAAGGTCTGCGATAGAGGAAGCCAAGCAGAACACCGCCATAATTTCACTTGCAACAGTGATATCATATCCGTCTTCTCTCGGAACACCGTTGACTCTGCCGCCGAGACCGTCGGTAACGAAGCGAAGCTGACGGTCGTTCATATCGACACAACGCTTCCAGGTGATTCGACGGGGGTCGATATTAAGCGCATTTCCCTGATAGATATGGTTATCGAGCATTGCCGCAAGCAGGTTATTTGCCGCGCCGATAGCGTGGAAATCGCCGGTAAAATGCAGATTGATATCCTCCATAGGAACTACCTGCGCATATCCGCCGCCTGCCGCGCCGCCCTTGATTCCGAATACGGGGCCCAAAGAGGGTTCGCGGAGAGCTACCACAACATTCTTTCCGATCTTTTTGAGTCCGTCCGCAAGACCGATGGTTGTGGTGGTCTTACCCTCGCCTGCGGGGGTAGGGGTAATTGCAGTAACGAGGATCAGCTTGCCGTCGGCTCTTTCGCTTTCGTTAAGAAGCGCGTAGTCGACCTTCGCCTTGTAATTGCCGTACTGCTCAAGATATTTTTCATCCACACCCGCGACCTTTGCTATGTCGCGGATGTGCTTCATTTCTGTTGATTGTGCGATTTCAATGTCGGTTAAGTACGCCATTTGAAATTCTCCTTATATTACTTGAAATATTTAACTGCACTCTCGAACATCTTCATATCGAACTCGCCGAGAACATTCTTGTAAAGTCCGTTGCCGATTCTCTCGGAGTGACCCATCTTACCAAATACGCGTCCGTCGGGAGAGGTGATACCCTCGATCGCGAAGGTGGAATCGTTGGGGTTGTAGCGGATGTCACTTGTCGCGTTTCCGTCAAGGTCGACGTACTGTGTAGCGATCTGACCGTTTGCAACAAGCTGACGAACAAGCTCATCGGAGGCGAGGAAGCGACCTTCACCGTGAGAGATCGCCACGGTGTAAATATCGCCTACGTTAGTATTAGCCAACCAAGGAGACTTATTGGATGCGATTCTCGTTCTTACAAGCTTCGACTGGTGGCGACCGATGGTGTTGAAGGAAAGGGTGGGACAGCTTTCGTCGGTGTCGATGATCTTTCCGTAAGGTACAAGACCGATCTTGATCAGCGCCTGGAAGCCGTTACAGATACCGCACATAAGACCGTCGCGGTTGTTCAGGAGATCGTGAACACCGTCCTTGATCTGCTGGTTGCGGAAGAACGCCATAATGAACTTACCCGATCCGTCGGGCTCGTCACCGCCCGAGAATCCACCGGGAACGAATACCATCTGGCTATCGGACAGCTCCTTTGCAAAGCTTTCAACACTTCTCTGAATGCCGTCCTGAGTCAGGTTATTGATAACGAAGATCTTTGCCTCAGCGCCTGCGTCTCTCATTACCTTTGCGGAATCGAATTCACAGTTGGTGCCGGGGAATACGGGGATAAGGACCTTGGGACGAGCGACCTTGATAGCGGGGGCTACTCTCTTTTCTGCCGAGAAGGAGAAGCTCTCGTAGGTCTTGTTTTCGTCCTTTTCAAGGGTGGGGAATACACTCTCAAGCTTGCCCTCGTAGAGCTTTTCAAGAGTGCCTGCGCAAACAGATGCGTCACCGTAGGTAAACTTGCCGTCGTCGGTAATGCAACCAACGGTCTTGCCCTCTACGCTGTCTGCAACCTCGAGGACGAACGCGCCGTAATTATATCCAAAGATATCGTCAAGGCTCATAGACTTATCGTATGCAAATCCGAAGCCGTTACCGATACACATCTTGTAAATTGCTTCTGCGACACCGCCAAAGGTGGGAGTGTATGCGGAATATACCTTACCCTCTCTCATAAGAGCGGTAACCTTATTGAAGAGCGCGATGAGAGAATCAGCCTTGGGAAGGTTGTCCTCACCGTACTCGGGAGCGAGAAGGACTACCTTGTGTCCTGCCGCCTTTGCATCGTTGGTAATGACCTCGTTTACGTTGCCGGTGGTAACTGCAAAGGAAACAAGGGTGGGGGGAACGTCAAGCTTCTCAAAGCTTCCGCTCATAGAGTCCTTACCGCCGATTGCCGCGATACCAAGCTCGACCTGAGCTCGGAACGCGCCAAGGAGAGCCGAGAAGGGCTTGCCCCATCTTGCGCCATCCTTCATAGGCTTCTCGAAGTATTCCTGGAAGGTGAGGTAAACGTCCTCATAGGAAGCACCGGTTGCGATAAGCTTTGCCGCGCTCTCAACTACCGCCAGGTATGCAGAGTGGTAGGGAGACTTTTCGGCAATATAGGGGTTATATCCCCAGGACATATAGGAGCAGGTGTCGGTGTGCTTCTGCTCAACGGACACCTTGTGCACCATAGCCTGGATAGGAGTCTTCTGGTGCTTACCACCAAAGGGCATAAGGACTGTGCCTGCGCCGATGGTGGAGTCGAATCTTTCCGAAAGACCGCGCTTGGAGCAGACGTTGAGGTCAGCTGCAAGGGCCTTGTATCCCTCAGCAAAGTCTACAACTTCGTCCTTTTCATAGTTACAGTCTGCTGCCACGGGAGCTATGTCGATATGCTTCTCCGCTCCGTTGGAGTTGAGGAACTCACGGGAGATATCAATAATGGTCTTGCCGTTCCAGTGAACGCGGAGTCTAGGCTCCTCGGTAACGCGAGCTACCACGGTAGCCTCGAGGTTCTCGCTCTCGGCAAGAGCCATGAATTTTTCAATATTTTCTTTCTCAATAACGACAGCCATTCTCTCCTGGCTTTCGGAGATTGCAAGCTCGGTGCCGTCAAGACCCTCGTACTTTTTGGGTACCTTATTGAGGTCGATGTCGAGACCGTCTGCAAGCTCACCGATAGCAACCGACACACCGCCCGCGCCAAAGTCGTTACATCTCTTTATCATTCTGCAAGCCTCTGCGTTTCTGAAGAGACGCTGAAGCTTTCTTTCCTCGGGAGCATTTCCCTTCTGAACCTCGGCACCGCAGGTCTCAACAGAGTGAGAATCGTGCGCCTTTGAGGAGCCCGTTGCGCCGCCGACACCGTCACGTCCGGTTCTGCCTCCGAGAAGGATAACTACGTCACCGTCGAGGGGGCACTCACGGCGAACGTTCTGAGCAGGAGCCGCCGCGATGACCGCACCGATCTCCATTCTCTTCGCCGCATATCCGGGGTGATAGAGCTCGTCTACCATACCGGTAGCAAGACCGATCTGGTTACCGTAGGAGGAATAGCCTGCCGCCGCGGTCTGAACGATCTTTCTCTGGGGAAGCTTGCCGGGGATAGTCTCGCTGACGGGAACGGTAGGATCTGCCGCACCGGTCACGCGCATAGCCGCGTAAACGTAGCTTCTGCCCGACAGAGGGTCACGGATAGCACCGCCTATGCAGGTTGCCGCGCCGCCGAAGGGCTCGATCTCGGTAGGATGGTTGTGGGTCTCGTTCTTGAAGAGAAGCAACCATTCTTCGTCCACGCCGTCAACGGTGACGGTCATCTTAACGGTACAAGCATTTATTTCCTCGCTCTCGTCAAGCTTCTTAAGCTGACCTGTCTTTTTAAGATACTTTGCCGCGAGAGTACCGATGTCCATAAGGTTCTGAGGCTTGGTGCGACCAAGCTTTTCTCTTGTAGCCAAGTATTCCTTATATGTTTTTTCGAGAAGCTCGTCTTCGAATTTAACGCTGTCGATAGTAGTCAGGAAGGTAGTATGACGGCAGTGATCCGACCAGTATGTATCGATCATTCTGATCTCGGTAATGGTAGGATCTCTCTTTTCGCTCGCGAAATACTCGCGGCAGAATTTGATGTCGTCGATATCCATGGCAAGACCGAGCTCCTTGACCATCTTGGCAAGCTCATCGTCGCTCATGGTGATAAATCCGTCTACGGTAGCGACAGAAGTGGGTATATCATACTGCACCGCAAGAGTCTCGGGCTTCTCAAGAGAAGCTTCGCGGGCCTCGACGGGGTTAATTACGTACTTTTTGATGTCGGCAATATCCTTTTCGGAGAGGTCGCCGCCGAGTACGTAGACCTTTGCGCTTCTTACAGTGGGTCTGCTTCCGCAGGACATGATCTGGATACACTGAGCCGCGCTATCCGCTCTCTGATCGAACTGACCGGGAAGGAACTCGACCGCGAAAACATAGCCCTCTGCTACCAGCTCATCAGAAATGATATCAAGCTGAGGCTCGGAAAAAACTGTAGACTTTGCCGCCTCAAAAATCTCTGCAGAGATATCGTCGGCATCGTAGCGGTTGAGAACGCGAACCGACTCAAGATTCTTTATTCCAAGAAGATTTTTAAGCTCGGAATAAAGTCCTGCCGCCTCGTGGGCAAGCTCCTTTTTCTTTTCAACAAATATTCTGTAAACCATCATTTACTCCTTATTAGCAGCCAGCGCGCGCTGACCGATATCGTGTCTGTAATATGCATTGCCGAAATCTATCTTTTCAACCTTGGCGTAGGATGCCTTGATAGCTTCCTCGAGAGTCTCCGCAACGCTTGTAACTCCAAGCACGCGACCGCCGTTGGTCAGAAGCTTTCCGTCAGAAAGCTTTGCGCCCGCTACGTAAACGTCGGGAGCGACATCCTGAGGGATGGTCATCTCATAGCCCTTTTCATAGGACTGAGGATAGCCTTTTGATGCCATAATTACACAGCAGGCATTTTTATCACTGAATTTTACTTCTGTTTCAGCAAGAGTGCCATTTGTGGTCGCCTGCATTACCGTAAGCAGATCGCTTTCAAGCAGAGGAAGGACGACCTGAGTCTCGGGGTCACCGAAGCGGCAGTTGTATTCGATCACCTTAGGTCCGTTGGGGGTCAGCATAAGTCCGAAGTAGAGGCATCCCTTGAAGGTTCTTCCCTCTCTGTTCATTGCCGCAATGGTAGGCTCGAAGATCGTCTTCATGCACTCGTCGGCAATATCCTTGGTGTAATAGGGGTTGGGAGCGACAGTTCCCATGCCTCCGGTGTTAAGTCCGGTATCGTTGTCGCCTGCGCGCTTATGATCCATAGAGGAGATCATAGGCTTTACAACCTTTCCGTCGGTAAACGCAAGGACGGACACCTCGGGACCTGTCAAAAATTCCTCGATTACGATGTGGTCACCGCTTGCGCCGAACTGCTTATCCTGCATCATGGAAATTACAGCCGCGCGTGCCTCATCAAGAGTCTGAGCGATTATAACACCCTTACCGAGAGCCAGACCGTCGGCTTTGATTACGGTGGGGATGGGGGCGGTCTCAAGATACTTGAGTGCCGCATTCATATCGTCGAACACCTCGTATGCCGCGGTGGGAATGCCGTATTTCTTCATAAGGTTCTTGGAAAATACCTTACTTCCCTCGATTATAGCCGCATTGGCGCGGGGACCGAAGCAAGGAATTCCCTTTGCCTCCAAGGCATCTACGCAACCAAGCACCAGCGGATCGTCGGGAGCGACAACAGCGTAATCAATGCTATTTGCTACCGCAAATTCAACGATCTTTTCGATGTCCTTGGCACCGATATCAACAAGAGTGGCATCAGATGCCATACCGCCGTTTCCGGGGAGCGCAAATATTTCTTCAACGCTCTTATTCTCTTTTATCTTCTTTATGATGGCGTGTTCTCTGCCGCCACCGCCTACTACCATTATTTTCATTTTGTTCTCCATTTCTTTTTTCTCTTCTTTCTTTGAAAAGAAAGAAGCAAAGAAACTTTCAAAAATTGTTTTGTTATAAGCGAAGTAATGATTCAAAACTGAATTTATCTTCACCTGAGCAAAGAGCAACGCGAGAAAAAATTTTGCAAGGCAAGGCGCACCGGAGAGGGCAAGGCGAAGGCGTAGTTGTACCTACGTCGAGCCGCACTCGAGGAGCAACGCCGCATTGCGAAATTTTTACCGTGTTGATTAGTGGTGGAAGAGACGCATGCCGGTAAAGCACATAGCAATTCCATACTTATCGCAGCACTCGATAACTACGTCGTCACGAATAGATCCGCCGGGCTCTGCGATGTACTTAACACCGCTCTTCTTTGCACGCTCGATGTTGTCGCTGAAGGGGAAGAATGCGTCAGAACCAAGCGCTACGCCGTCGATAGTGTCGAGATATGCTCTCTGCTCTTCCTTGGTGAAGGGCTGGGGCTGCTCGGTGAAGTATTTCTGCCAGTTGCCGTCGGCGCAAACGTCCTCTTCGTTCTGGTTGATGTAACCGTCGATAACGTTGTCTCTGTCGGGACGTCCGAGAGTGGACTTGAAGGGGAGGTTCAGCACCTTATCGCTCTGACGGAGGAACCAGGTGTCTGCCTTGCCTCCGGCAAGTCTGGTGCAGTGAACTCTCGACTGCTGACCTGCTCCGACACCGATAGCCTGACCGTCTACGGCGAAGCAAACGCTGTTGGACTGAGTATATTTCAAAGTAATAAGCGCGATAACCAGGTCGCGGATTGCGCTCTCGGGCATATCCTTATTAGCGGTAACCACGTTCTGAAGAATGTCCGCGCTGATCTTGTAGTTGTTTCTTCCCTGCTCGAAGGTAATGCCGTAAACCTGCTTTCTTTCAACCTCTGCGGGAACGAAATCGGGGTCGATCTTAACGATATTGTAGCTTCCCTTTCTCTTGCCATTGAGGATTTCAAGAGCCTCGGGCTCGTAGCCGGGAGCGATGATACCGTCGGAGACCTCACGGGCGATCATCTTTGCGGTGGTAACGTCACAAACGTCGCTGAGCGCTACCCAGTCACCGAAGGAGCACATTCTGTCGGTTCCTCTTGCGCGGGCATATGCGCAAGCGAGGGGAGACTCGTCAAGACCCTCAATATCGTCAACGAAGCAAGCCTTCTTCAGCTTTTCGGAGAGAGGAAGACCAACAGCCGCGCTGGTAGGGCTGACGTGCTTGAAGGAGGTAACTGCGGGAAGACCGAGAGCTTCCTTAAGCTCCTTGACAAGCTGCCAGGAGTTGAACGCATCAAGGAAATTGATATATCCGGGTCTGCCGTTGAGAATTTCGATGGGAAGCTCGCTTCCGTCGTGCATAAATATCTTAGAAGGTTTTTGGTTAGGATTGCAACCGTACTTCAACTCAAATTCTTTCATTAGTTTGTGTTACCTTTCATAAAAATCATTTTTCACCGTATTTTCGGAGAATATTTTCATATCTGCCCCTGAAATGATAAGATTTTCCGTTTTTATTCTCTCCTATTATTTCAAGGCCAAGATGCCTGAGAATTTCAATAGATTTATAATTGAACTTGTTTGCATAAGCCTCTACAAGCTCGGTATTTTCGGGAATTACGCCCGTCAGATAAGCGTAAAGCTCACGAAAAGCACCCGATCCCTTATAAGCATCACAAAATTGTATCTCCTCCATCATGAACAAGCCATTATTAACAAAATATTGGAAAAATCCTGCTAAAATCTCGCCGTCATATATAAGCAATATTTTTCTCGGCTCTTTATCGAGAGCGGGCGATACGCAAGACAACCAAAACGACAAATCCTCTTCGTAGGAATTGCCTGTCGGGGCAATTTTGCTCATATTGGAGTGTAAAATATCAAACAGATGCGGTAATACCGAGCCTTTTTGTGACTTATCAAGCTCTATTATTTTCATGCATTTTTATTGACTATTCTGGTCTCGGTCTCGCCGCTTTCGACGTCGATATAGCGGACGAAGAGAGAGACCTTATTGTCTTCGTTAAGATTTGTCCAGATAAGGTCGGTGAGCTCGTCTATTTCCACATCGGGAAGCTCGAGAGTCTTGGGCTCGCCCTCGAAGGAAGGCAGGGGGTTGCCGTCGCAATTGTAGGTGTGGATGAACTTTGCCTTACCGCATAAGGGGTTAGAGTAAGCGTATGTAAATCTCTCGCAGGAGGAGTCGTCGCCCTCCGCGCTCTTAAGAATAGACATAGCATAGTTCATCTGACCGCCCTCACAGTGAATAATACCCGAAATTCTGGGGGTGAAGTTGGGCTTGTCATCCTCAAACTCGCGTGTTCTGAGCGCCTGCTCGAAGGTCATCTGCTTGTCCATAAGATCGTAGATAGTGTCGGTCTGGTCACCGTTGGTTACGATGGTCTTATTGCCGAGCACTCTTACGGGATAGTATATGATCAGATGGGGGTCTACCATCTTGGATTCGTCGAATGCCTTGGTTCTCATGTTTTCGCCCTCAGCGACGAAAACTCTGTTGCGACTGTTGACGCTTCGACCCATAATGAAGTAAGCGGTTACAGCCTTTTTGCCGTCGGCACTTTTGCCGATAATGATTCCTCTGCCGTGGTAGGCGAGAGAGTTAAGCTCGTCCTTGATAGTAGATACCTTCATTTTATTTCTCCTATGTTTAAATCAATCTTTAATATAGACCTTATTATTTTCAACGGTGATCTTACCGTCGCAGAAGAGTTTTACCGCCTCGGGAAGTATCTTCCACTCAGCCTCTTCCATAATTCGTCTTTGAAGCGTTTCGGGGGTATCGTCCTGCATAACGGCAACCGCCTTCTGAAGCACGATAGGTCCCGCGTCGCATTCGGGGGTCACGATGTGTACCGTCGCACCCGAGACACGAACTCCCTTCTCAAGTGCCGCCTCGTGGACATGGAGACCGTAAAATCCCTTTCCGCAGAAGGAAGGAATAAGGGCGGGGTGCACATTAAGAATTTTGTTCGGGAATGCCTCGTAGACCTGCTCATCGATGATGGTAAGGAAGCCTGCAAGCACCACAAGGTCGATCTTCTCTGCCGTCATAGTGTCGGCAAGCGCCTTGGAGTATGCCGCGATGCTATCATAATCCTTGCGAGCAAGAACTCTACCCTCGATTCCTGCATTTGCCGCTCTTTCGAGAGCGTAAACACCGGGCTTGGAGGCAATAACGAGGCTTATTTTGCCCTCACCAAGCTCACCTCTCTGCTCCGCATCAATGAGAGCCTGGAGATTGGTACCGCCACCCGATACCAAAACTGCAATTTTTGTCATATTTTCTCCTTGTATAACCTAACCTCAGCGAATCTCGCATTCGGTTAAGCCGTAGGGGGCGGCGCCCTCGACGCCCCGCCGTGAAAAAATTTTATGCTTTACGCCACGGGACGTCGAGGGCGCCGTCCCCTACGATTTTTAGATTACAATCGTATTAAATCCGCGAAATATTTACATTTATTCAAGAATTACGCCGTCGTCGCCTGCAACGATCTCGCCGATAACATACGCGGTTTCGCCGTTAGCGGTAAGGATCTCAAGTGCCTTATCGACCTCAGCCGCGGGGACTACTACGCTCATACCGACGCCCATATTGTAGGTGTTATACATATCTCTCTCGGGGATATTGCCGGTCTCTGCGATAAGCTCGAAAATGGGAAGCACCTTTACCGCGCTCTTATTGATCTTAGCGGTAAGACCCTTGGGGATCGATCTCGGAATGTTCTCGTAGAAGCCGCCGCCGGTGATGTGAGAAATACCCTTAACGTCAACCTGCTGGAGAAGCGCGAGTATGCTCTTTACATAGATCTTTGTGGGAGTAAGGAGAGTTTCCGCGATGCTCTTGCCGCCAAGCTTTTCATTGGGGACATAGAGAGAATCGGGGTTCTTATCTATCTCAAAAACCTTACGGCACAAGGAAAATCCGTTGGAGTGAACACCGGTGGAGGCGAGTGCGATAACCACGTCACCCTCAGCCATTCTTGTGTTATCAAGAATCTTCTTCTTATCAACTATACCGACCGCAAAGCCTGCAAGGTCATAGTCCTCAACGGGCATCATACCGGGATGCTCGGCAGTCTCACCGCCGATCAGCGCCGCGCCCGACTGTACACAACCCTCTGCAACACCACCAACGATAGCCGCGATCTTCTCGGGAATATTCTTTCCGCAAGCGATATAGTCAAGGAAGAAGAGAGGCTTTGCGCCGCAGCAGATAATATCGTTCACACACATTGCAACGGCATCGATACCGATGGTGTCGTGCTTGTCCATAAGTATCGCCATCTTCACCTTGGTTCCGCATCCGTCGGTACCCGAAACGAGAACGGGCTCTTCCATGCCTGCGATGGGAAGACCGAAGCAACCTCCGAAGCCGCCTACGTCATCAAGGCAACCTTCGTTCTTTGTTCTTGCGATATGCTTTTTCATAAGCTCGACCGCTTTATAGCCTGCGGTAATATCAACGCCCGCAGCTGCGTAGCTCTCACTCTTAGAATTGTTATGCATAATATATTCCCTCTCTTTTTAATTCTTATAATTTAAAATTTAATCTTCTTTTCCCGTCCAGCAATAGGTGCAGAGCTGATCCGCGGGAAGTCCTATCGCCTCAACGATTCCCTCGACAGATTGGAATTCAAGCGATGCAAACTTAAATTTTTCACAAATGACCTGACGGAGCTTCTTGCCTCTTTCGGTATTGCCATCACTGTACTCGGCAATATACTTGATGCCGTCATCTCCCTCAAGCTCATGGATCACCCTTCTGGCAATAAGCTCCATGGGGCTGTTTGCGCGGGTGAAATTCAGATATTTACAGCTATACATAATGGGCGGACAAGCCGAGCGCATATGCACCGACTTTGCACCGTTCTCATAAAGGAACTCGACCGTCTCACGAAGCTGAGTGCCGCGCACGATGGAATCATCTACAAAGAGCAGATTTTTGCCTTGAATAAGGTCGTGTACAGGAACCTGCTTCATCTTGGCGACCTTGTTTCGGTCTGTCTGCTTGGCAGGTGTGAAGCTACGGGGCCAGGTGGGGGTGTACTTTATAAAGGGGCGGGAAAAAGGCAGCTGACTTCCGTTGGAATAACCGATAGCGTGGGGAGTGCCCGAATCGGGAACACCGCTTACGTAGTCGATACCGTCGCAAAGACCGGATCTCTTGTCATTTCTTGCCATTATCTGTCCGTTGCGGTATCGCATTACCTCAACGTTTACTCCCTCATAGGTTGCGGTGGGGTATCCGTAATACGACCAGAGGAAAGCGCATATTTTCATCCTTTGTCCGGGAGGAGACAGCTGCTCGATATTATCGGGGCTTATCTCTACTATCTCACCGGGGCCCAGCTCGCAACAATCCTCATATCCCAGCTTCTGATAAGCAAAGGATTCAAACGTGACCGCATATCCGTCTTCGTTCTTTCCGATCAGGATCGGGAGTCTGCCAAGTCTGTCGCGTGCGGCGATAATATTGCCGCCCTCCTTCAGAATAAGTACCGAAACCGTACCGTCGACAACGTCATTTGCAAATTTTATTCCTTCAGCAAAGCTATCCTTCTGATTTATAAGTGCCGCCACCAGCTCGGTGGAGTTTATCTGACCGCCTGTCATAGCGTTAAAATGACCTGCAGTATGAGAAAAATACTCCTTTAAAAGGAAATCAACGTTGTTGATAAGTCCAATGGTCGCAATAGCATAGGTTCCAAGCTTCGATCTGATAAGAAGGGGCTGTGGGTCGCTATCGCTTATAGAGCCGATCGCGCTTGTGCCGCGCATTTCCTCAAAAACTCGCTCAAATTTAGTTCTGAAAGGCGAATTCGAGATGTTGTGTATTTCCCTTTGAAGTCCAAGCTCGCTGTCATAAACCGCAAGACCTCCGCGTCTTGTTCCGAGATGCGAATGATAGTCGGTTCCGAAGAAAACGTCCGACAGGCATTCACGTCTTGATGAGATTCCGAAAAATCCTCCCATTGATATACCTCTTTATAATGAAATTGCTGATGATATAAAACCTATTACTTATTGTATTCAGCGGCGATCGCTGCGTCCTTTTCAAGCACCGCCTTAGCATCTGCTTCTCTCTTTGCTACGATCTTAGCATCAAGCTCGGGATCGGAAAGAGCCAATATCTGCGCCGCGAGAAGAGCCGCATTTGTCGCTCCGTCGATAGCAACGGTTGCTACCGGAATGCCCGAGGGCATCATAACGGTAGACAGGAGCGCGTCAAGTCCGTCGAGATTCGTGGACTTGCAAGGGATTCCGATAACGGGAAGGGTGGTGTTTGCCGCGACCGCGCCCGCAAGATGTGCCGCCATACCCGCCGCCGCGATCATAACGCCAAATCCGTTGTCCTTGGCATTCTTGGTGAACTCTGCCGCCTCCACGGGAGTGCGGTGTGCGGAATAGACGTGAACCTCGTAAGGAATATCAAAAGACGCAAGTGTATCAATTGCCTTCTTAACAACAGGCATATCACTTGCGCTTCCCATAACGATACCGACTTTTTTCATGCTTTTAAGCCTCCAAAGTATAGTAATTATTATTTTAAATTCAACAAAAATTGCCGCAAATAAAAAACGGCACACTTATCCCATAAGGAAGTAAGTGAGCCCAGACGGTCGGCAATATAGATCTCTGTTCCACCGTGGTAAATCCACTCAATTCCGTCAGTCGCAGAAACCGTAAAAATTACAATATAATAATATCACAAAAAGCTAAAAAAGTCAAGGCTTTTTTAGCTTTTCCCTGCGATTTTTTGTTCAAAAATATCGCAATCGGGAAAGATTACAAAAAGCCTTGACAAATCTGACTTGTTATTGTTATTTTTTACTTTTCAAAACGGTGTTTTTCGCGATAATAACGGCAAAGTAAGCCAGCACGCATCCCAAAGAGTATCCCGCCACGTCTATCCACACGTCGGTCAGCGAAGGACCTCTGCCGCTGAATATCTGTATAGTCTCATCGATGAGCGGTACCGCAAGTCCCGCAGACACCAAAATACTGAAGCGAAGCGCGGGATTTTTCAAAAAGCTTGCCAAAAACAGCAGGACGACGACACCCAGACCGAGATATTCAAAAAAATGTCCCAGCTTGCGTACGGGAAGCCCTCCGACAGTGGTCGAGCTATCACCTTCGCCAAGCACGTCCGCCATCACATCCCCTACAAAGCCGCTTATTTTTCCAGACACCTCGGGAGAAAGTATTGAATTTCCCCAGATGAAGATGAGCACAAGCAGCAGCGCTGCTCCAAGGATCACGGTTAATTTATTTCGCATGCATTACCTTTCAAAAATTCAAAATTTAAAAAAATTCGTTCCCGGACTTATAAATATCGCTCAGCGACGCCGATCTCTTCTTTTTGGAAATGACCTCGACCGCTTTATCAAAATTCGGGCCGCGGGAGGAGAGGTTGTGACAGTCGGAGCCCAGAAAATCGATCCTGCCCGAGTCCATCAATTTAAGAGCCTTTCTCGCCGTTTTTCCGTTCAAAAACGCATCGGCATTTATCTGAACCAGCACGTCTCCGCTCAGCATTTCATTCAAAACGGCTTTTTTCTGAAACGGAAAATATCTGTCGAGGTGCGCCAAGACCGGAATCACGTTTAATTTTTCGCGAATGGTCAAAACCTCCTCAACCTCGGACCTGCTCCACGGGCAGAACGGCATCTCCAACAGCAAAAGCGAGGTATTGGACACACAGAGCTCCTTCATAGCCTCAGAGCTCGAGATTCCTTGGAAATAGAAGACCTCTGCACCGGTCAAAAGCTCAGGCATGCGGTCCTTGTCTCCGCTTTCATCCATAGCCTTACGCAATATCTGCTCGGATTCGTCTCTTTTTTGGAGAAATTCATTCGGAGAAAGCCTTGTGGCATCAAAATGAGGAGTTGCAATTACCCTTTTAACGCCCTGCGACCATAGAATTTTTAGCATTTCAAGCGAGGTTTCTACGTCGCGGCTACCGTCGTCGATAGCGGGCAAAACGTGAGAATGGAAGTCCAGAAAATCAGCGGGTATTTCGAGCTCTTTAATTTGCTTTTTCATAGAATACTTCCTTCAAAATCTTTATGATAGAGTCTTCCGATACGTAAAATTCTATCAATTTGCTGTTTTCGTTATACGAAGGCTCACCGTCGGGTGTCAAGGAATCCTTTCTGTTATATTTAGAGACCTTTGTTGCTAAATCCAATTGCTCCTCGGGCTCCATATTGCTGACAAGCTTTTCGGCAATTTCTTCATACGATTCAATGGACGAGGATATGACAGACTCATCTCCAAGCTTTGCGAAAAGCGCCTTCAAAAATGTTTCCTGACGTCTCATTCTTGCGATATTGGTGTTGGCATTGTCCGGCACTCCCTGTCTTGCTCTGATAAAGGTCAAGGCAAGCTTGCCGTCAAGCATAACGGTCTCGCCTTGCTTCAATCTTTCATCATACGAAGAAAGATCGTCCTCTACAAGAACCTCGACTCCTCCAATAGTATCCACTATCACCTCAACGGCATCCATAGTCATAGAAATATAGCCGTCGAAATGCATCCCCTTGAACAGTCTCGACACTGAAAGCGCGGTATTGTTACATTTTTGAATATTGCTTGCAACGTCCTTTTTTCCGTATGCATGAGAAAGGGCGATCTGCTCGACCTTTGTGATTCCCTTCTCCTCCTTGGTGTTGTAATGATCCACCTCGACCATAGTATCTCTGTTGACAGAAACCACGGTATATTCCTGCTTATTAAGATCAAGAGAAAGTATCATAATAAAATCCGACTGTCCGCGTTTTTCGGAATCCATCTCTTTATCTATTCCCATGATCAGATAATTGCGGACGCCAAGCCTTGGATAATACTTTTCGCCGTCAATATAAATAGCTCCCATTGAGCTCTCGGGATCAGAATCTCCCTCAGGGATATTGCCATTGCCGTTCTCTGAGATCTCGCCAAAATATAAAGCTACGGCGACCACCAGAGCAAGACTCACAAAAAGCACAACGACAAGCATGATTTTTTTGAAATTAGCTTTCATTTTATTCTCCGTTACACAAAAGGTTTGACATTAAGATACCAAATGTATCTATATTCGACCGATCGGCACGTAAATATGTCGCTGTTTTTTCATCTCGCCCGGCGATCGCCGCAGCTTATTGCGCATTTACGCGCGAATAGTTTTTCTTATTGCCTATAATTATTTCTTGTTAAGCTTAGCAAGTACGCCCTTCTTTTCGAGCACGTAGAATACTACGATACCGCCAATGATAACAACGGTTACGCTAACGATAACGATAGTTGCGGTCATTACGCTGTCGTCGTCAGCAGGCTTATCGGTAGAGGGCTTGTCGGTAGTCTCGGACTCGTCGCCGGTACCGGTCTCGGTGGTCTCGGTTATCTCAGTGGTCTCGGTGTCGGAAAGCTCGGGGCTGTTAACGTCGGCTGCTGCAACAGAGAAGCACATGCAGAGCATAAGAACAAGGGAAATTACGAGGATAAGTGTCTTTTTCATGATAAAAAATCCTTTCTTTCACAGATGCGTAGGCATCTTTTTTTATTTTAAATTTAATTACGAACAATAAATTACCGAAATCCTTCGATCAAGCGTTACGATAGAAGGACTTTGACGTTCTCTGCGCTCCGTTGTATATGAAGCCGAGAGTTTTCGCATTGACAAGTCTCAGCTGTCTCATAGTCTCTGCAACGTCTCTGGTTCTTGTGTGACCGTGACGTATAACTATTGCCAATCCGTCAATGTTTTTGGACATGATAAGCGGATCCGAAACCGCAGTCACGGGAGGAAGGTCAACGATAACGTAATCATACGCACCTCTGAATTCCTCTATAAGAGCCGCCATATTGGGCGAGCTGATAAGCTCTGAGGGGTTGGGAGGAATATCGCCCGAGAACATTATCGAAAGATTCTCATGCAGAATTCCTATGTTGACCGCATCCTTATCTCCGCCGGCTAATCTGTTCGAAAGACCGGGGGTTCTGGACATTTCAAGCATTTTAGAAATGGAGGGTCTGCGCATATCCGAATCAACAAGCAGAACTTTGTTTCCCGATTCAGCTAACGAATATGCAAGGTTAATAGAGGTCGTGCTCTTTCCCTCCTGAGGACACGGGCTGGTAACACCTATCACCTTACCCGTTTGTCTGTCGGGAACAGAGAACATTATATTGGTTCTGAGCAGCTTATACGCTTCGGATGAAGCAAAATCAAGGTCTTTACCGATCTTCTTCGTGCTCTTACCGTCAGCTTTTGCGGACTTAGCCTTAGAGTCCTCGCTGGAATAATCGTAATACTTATATTTGTAGTATCCTTTTCCTTTAGAGCCATTGACGTCGGGAATACTTGACAAAAGCGGAACCTCATCCTTATATTTGGAAAGTATCCAATCGTCGGAATAAATTACGTCGTTGGTTATGCCAAGCAGAATAGCGATTCCGGCTCCGATGATCAAGCCGAGAGCTGCTCCGATAATGATATTTCTGCTCATTCCGGATGGATTAAGCTCACCTATTCTTGCCGACTCAACGTCTTCAGAGGAAACGTCTGCCTTAGTTATAATGAAGACTCTTCTTTTGAATATTTCGGAAACCTCATCGGCAACAAGCTTGGTCTCCTGAGGATCAGCACCCTTGACACTGATTACAAATATATTGGAATCCTCGATCACACTGTAGCTTACCATACTGCGGAGCATAGCCTCACTGAATTTAGCCTCGCCGCCTTCAGCTTCAAGCTGAGCGTTCAGGTTTTCAGCAGCCTCGCGCAGAGTGTCGTATGACTTCAGTATTTCCTTATAGTCTCCGGACTGATACTGACCTGCCAATATAGCCTGATAAATATTCAGATTTCCGCCGCCTCGCACGTGAACACTTGTAGTGGAGGTGTAGGTGGGCTTAACGAAGAATTTCGTATATCCAAACGCGGCACCGACACAAATGACCAAAGCAAGCAGCAATATCCACCAACGCTTCAGAAGCATTTCAAGTATCTGAAGAACGTCTAAATCATATTTACTTTTGTTTTCATTCATTTTATTTACTCCAATTCGATCACCGATCGCACCGTTTTAAGCATCGGGCGCTCGGTCAAAACAAATAGTAGGGGAATATAACTATACTGATACATTATATCACACATTTTACGCATTGTCAATAGACATTCTAACATTTTTTACATTTCAAAGGTGGTGTTTTTGTTAAAATTCAACAATATTCAAACAAAAGCTCCCACCCCGAAGGGTGGGAGCGAATAATATTGATCAGCTATTACTGTGCCGCGGGAACTGTAACGTTCGTGTATCTGATAATCGAGATATCATTGCCGTAATTTGTAACGGCAACTATATCGAAGTCAATAGTTTGACCTGCATAGAAGGAAAGATCAATGGCGGTTGCAGCCATGCCCGCGCCGTTAGCGCAAGCATCGGAATAAGTCTTAGCGACACCTACTTCCGTGTAAATATCGTTTCTGTGCATGCCGGCAACAAAGTTATCAAGCACGGGGTCCAAAACCGACTCGCCGTCAACCTTTGTTACGCGGATCTTATAGGAGGCAACTCCGCCGGGAGTGCATACCCAACCGCCTGCTACGATAGAGGTGGGAGTCTGGAGCGCTTCCTGCTTGGACATATCGATAACGTAAGGAGTATTTGTGCTTCTTACAGCCTCAGTGATAATTGCATTGCCGTTGACAGTGTTGTATCCGCCGTCAAGGTTTACAATGAAGGCTGCATTTTCATCGGTAACAATGCCCGCGTAACGCATAGCAGCCTCTTCGTCGCCGAATGCGACCTCGTCAATATCAAGGAAGCAGGAGCCGTCGAGTGCAGCAAATCCGTTACCGAGTCTCATACGGAGATATCTCCAAGAGTAGGTTCCGTCAGCATTGGGAGTAAAGGTATTGTTAGCTGCATCAGGAGTAATTACAATGTAATGCCACTCACCGTCAGCGATAAGGACATGTCCGTTAATACGCTGAGAGGCGTCGCCATTTTTACCTGCTGCCGAGCTCTGTCCGCTTGCAAGAGAGCTTGCAAAGTATGCGGAGGTAGTAATGTTGGTATTTTTGTTAACAAGTCTGTACTTGATGACCATGTACTTACCGGTTACTACACTTCCGTTATAGTAGGGGAAGAAGTAGGGGTCGCCCGAGGTACTGTTGGGAGTGTATCTTACAAATCCGTCCTCCTGAGTAACGGTAAGGAAGTGACCGCAGGAGCCTGCGTCGCCACCTACGCCGTAGCCCTCGGTCTTGTGGAGCATATCCTTAGTCTCTACTTTGCCGCAATAATCGCAGGTGACAGTGTAGAGCTTCTGAACGCTATCCCAAGCGGTAGTATTCTTGGAGTGATCACAAGCCTTGGTTGCTATTGTTTCACCGCAAGCATCACAGGTAATCGTGATAAGCTGTGTATTGCTATCATATGTGGTGGTAGTAGCAAAGTGATCACAGTTGATATTGTATGCCTTAACGTACTTTGCAAAGTATTCGTAAGCCTCAGCCTCGGTATTGAAGTATGCGATGAACGCGACATCTCTGGTGTCGCCTACCGCAACGTTTCCGTTGAACCAGTCAAGGCGGAAGCAGGTAAAGCTCTTGCCGTCGAAATAGCCGGCATTTTCCTTGTTTGCTTCGCTTCCGAACGATCCGTAGTGCTTAACGACAAAGGTCCATTCGTTATTATCCTTAGGCGCGCCAAGATAACAAACACCTGCTCTTGCGCCAGCCGAATAGGAGTCTACAACAACCTCGATGGGTGTCTTGTTGGTGGATCTGTAAAGAACAGCCACGTATTTACCGATATTAGTTACGGGAACCTCAGTATTGGAATAAAGATTTCCGTTCTGCTCTGATGTAATTTCCTTGCTTGCAACGAACTGAACGTAAGGCATTCCGCTTTCGTCATAAAGAACGGTAACGGTACCGCCCTTCCAGCCGTTAAGCTTACTCTGGATCTCGTCAGGAGTAAACATAACGAGACCGTCGGGAGTGTTATCAACGCATCTTGTAGCCTTTCCGCCGCAGATATCACAAGTAGCTGCTTCGAGCATGGGGGCGCTTTCATCAGGTGCCCATTTATTTGCATCAAGAACAGCGTGAGGACAAAGCTTTTCATCGCCTTCAAGGAATGCGGAAGCAACCTTGGAGAGATCATCGGTGTATACCAAGAAGCCAATATCAAAGTACTTGCCTGCTTCTTCGGTTGCCTGATCAAGAATGTCTATACGAGACCACTGAATGGTGTATTTGCCATCGTGCTCCTTAACGTAGTTGGGAAGCTTAGCAGCGAGGTCGACAACCTTGATGTGCCACTCGCCGTCGGTGATCACGGTATCGTAGAAGTTAGCCTTACCGCCGTCGTGACCGTTGTCCTCGGTGTTTGCCCAGATCTGAATGCTACGGTGGTGATTGGTTCTGTACTTGATAACCAGGTACTGACCGGTAACGTTCTTATTTCCGTTCAAGAAGGCAATGAAGCCGTCGCTTGCTGCACCGGTAGTTTCGTATCTTACATAGGAACGGTCGGTATTAGCGGATACTTGGAATTTGGAGCCTGCAGCTCCGGCAACCGATGCACCCTTCAAAAGATCATAGCCGATATATGCATTAACTGTGGGAACTATCTTTGCAATAGTGGGGACAGCGTCGATCTCCTTGCCTTCAGTATCCCAGACCTTGCCGCAATCGGGGCAAGCGGTGTGTGCAAGCCAGCCGTCTTCAGCGGCAGTAGGAGCGGTGTATGCCTTATCGGTCTTGTTAGCGTGATTGGTAGCGGGGATCTCGTTCTGTGCTACGAGAGTTTCGCCGCAAACGGAGCACTTCTTACCCTCGGTAAGACCGGGCTCGGTACAAGTAGCATCCTTACCGGGAACTACTTCTTCGGTATGTCCTGCAGGAATCTCGGTCTGTGCTACGGTAGTCTCGCCGCAAACAGAGCACTTCTTACCCTCGGTAAGACCGGGCTCGGTGCAAGTAGCAGCCTTGCCCGCAACGGTCTCTTCAGTGTGACCAAGTGCAGGAATTTCTTCCTGAGCTACGAGAGTTTCGCCGCAAAGAGAGCATTTCTTACCTTCGGTAAGACCTGCT
>JBGVHJ010000102.1:0-5548 GCA_045122255.1 Eubacteriales bacterium
GTAGCGAGACGGAGGGATTGTAAAAGTAACATTTCACAGCAAAACAATCCCTCAGTCAGCTTCGCTGACAGCTCCCTTTACACAAGGGAGCCTATCGCGTAAATCTGCCTCGCCCATCTCACCGATAAATCAAAATTTGAAATCACAAAAACTCCAAGCATCCCTTTTCCTGCTGTTTTCTATAGGTCAGCGGCGGAACACCGTATCTCGATTTAAATTGCTCCGAAAAATAGAACTGCGACGAAAATCCCAGCTCGTCGGATATCTCGCCAATGGCCTTGTCGGTCTCGCACAGCATTTTCGCGGCGCGGGAAAGCTTCAGATCGATATAATAGCTGTTAACTCCTCCGCCGATCTCCCTCGAGAACGCCTTTTTCAAAGTCGAAACGCTGACCCCGATCTCGCTCGCAAGCCGGGATAGCGATATCCGCTCGCCCACGTGCTCCTTCATATACTCGGTGGCTGCGCCGAAGACCTCGTTGCCCGATTCCGCTCTCTTCCTTTTCTGTAAAAGGCAGAGCCTCGTCAGCACCGCCTCAAGCTCGCATCTTATTCTCATAAGCTCAAGCTCGTCTGCGCGGCAATACATTCCCACCGTGTTGTCTCCCTTTTGCGGCAGATTGTAAAAATACTTAACGCCAAAGCGGAATATCGATCTTATTCTGTCGGCAACTCCTCGGTCGGGCACGAAAACTCTTCCCGCAAGCGATTCGATCAGATGGCTATCGCACTGAAAGGTAACAAAGGACACCTCCCAGCTCTTTTCCTCGGTATCAACTATCGAATGAGGCACCGATGCAGGATAAAAAATAAGCTCTCCGCTCCTCACGCGGTACAATTCCTCGCCGATCCTGAAGGTAACGCCGCCCTTGACGGTGTATATCATCGCCCAGAAGGGGTAGGTCTCCTGCCTGTTTTTAATCAGCGTGGAGCAATCAAAGCAGGTAGTGAAAAAAGACATTATTTTATTGACCCTGATGCCCTCGGGCAGATCGGTTGCTCTGTAATTCGGCATAATTCACCTCCAAAATGTCTTTTTGTATATAAAAACGGTCTGATTAAGTATTGAAATCAACCAAATAACTGATATAATATAAGTGTAGCACAGGCAAAACGATTTGTCAACATAAAAACTCAAAAATCTTTTTTAAAAAAAGGAGGACTTTTATGAGCGCAGAAAATCAGTGGCAAGGCAAAAAATGGTACTGCTACGGAACGTCGATGACCGATAACAGCGGTGCAGACTCCCCCTTCGTCACGGGTACCTACTCAAAATACCTTGCCGAATACGCAGGCCTCGAGGAGCATAACTTTGGCAAGGGCGGCAGCGGCATCGTCCCCGCGATCCACGGCAACGTCGACAGCATCAAGACCCGTTGCATGAGACTTGACGACGGCAAGGCAGAAGCCGACCTTATAACCCTCGAGATCATCGCCAACGATATGAAGGCGCCCCTCGGCGACCTTTACGACACGGGCGACGAGACCTTTTGCGGCAATCTCAATCAGATACTTAAATATCTGCTTGAAAACACCCGCGCCACGGTTGCGGTACTGATCCCTACCAGAACAAGGCACGAATATCAGCATCCCGAAAACCCCTATTCCCCCGACTCCGCATATATGAAGGATCGCATCGCAAGAGAAAAGGCGGTTGAGGAGATCTGCCTCATCCACGGAGTTCCCTGCTTCAATGCGGCAAGAGAGGCAAACTTAGGCTTCTACCGTCTGACGGGTCATAACGACTACATCCGCGACCAGGCTCATACCACCGAGGCGGGCGGACGCATCCTCGCACAGTATTATTGGGGTAGACTCAAAAACCTCTATCCCGTTAAATAATCTTCAAATTTTGATTTGTCGGTTAGCCTTCTCCAGCGGAGAAGGGGGACCGCAACGCGGTGGATGAGGAGATCATTGACAGATTCATAATATGTCTTTTAACCGACTCCACCCAAAACAATCCCTTCTAGAATAACGTTTTTGGTGAAACCCTTTTAAGACATTTCGTCCTTAATAGGGCGACCTCCTCATCCACCACTTCGTGGTCCCCCTTCCCCGCTGGGGAAGGCTCATAAACCCCAATTTAATCCTTTAATTCGTTACAAAATCTGACGGCGACGTCTGCCGCGCTTGCCGCATCCGCAGAATATGCATCCGCCCCGATCTGTCGGCAGAACTCCTCGTTGACCGGCGCGCCGCCTACCATGATCTTCACCTTATCGCGGATACCTGCCGCCTCCGCCGCCTTGACTACCTCGCCCATAACCGGCATCGTGGTAGTAAGCAAAGCCGAGCAGCAGATGATCTGACAGTCCTCGTTTATTGCGGTCTCAACAAACCTTTCGGGAGCAACGTCGGTTCCAAGGTCAACAACCTCAAGTCCTCGGCTCTCCATCATAATCTTAACAAGATTTTTTCCTATATCGTGAAGGTCTCCGCGCACCGTACCGATGCAGACTCTGCCGCCCCCTGTAAAAGCTCCGCAATTAAGTATAGGCTTGAGCACCTCAAGTCCCATATTCATAGCCCTTGCCGCAGCCAGCACCTCGGGAACGAATACCTCATTCCTCTTGAATCTCTCGCCAATCACCGCCATGCCGCCGATAAGTCCCTCCTCGAGGATCACCTCGGCAGAAAGTCCCTCACCGATAGCCTGCTCCACAAGCGCCTTAACTATCTTCGCTCTTCCCTTCTGAAGAGCCTCGGAAATCTCGATAACAGTAACCATTTTTATATCTCCTTCTTCACTTTTTGAATCCTTTTTAACGGTTTCCCTATATTTTTTCGGAGTCATTCCAACGCTTTTTTTGAAAACCGAATAAAAGGTCGGAATATCTCTGAAGCCGCAATTCGCGGCAATTTCCCCATTGCTCATATCGCTCTTTTCAAGCAGAGCGCAGGCCTCCTTTATGCGCACACCGCGCAGATATTCGTGAAAGCTCTCACCCATAACCCTTGAAAACGCGCGACTTAGCGACGAGGGGCTGACGTAAAGCCGCTCCGCGACGGTGGCAAGAGTCAGCGACGGATCAAAATAGGATCGGTTGATCTCGCCTATCGCCGCAAAAGCCAGCGACCACTCCTTCGGTCTTTCGGCGCTTTCCACGTCGGCAAGAGAAATATACCTTCCGACGGTGATAAGCAAAAGCGAAAGCTCGGCTCTCACCGCACACATCCAATTCTTTTCGCGCCCTTCAAGCTCGTTTCGTATAAGTCCGCAGATGCGGCAGACCTCGCTCATGGCGGAGGAATTAAGCACCGCGCAGGAATAGGGGGCGCGATCCGAAAAAATACCGCCCGCAAGCTCCTTGACCGAGTCTCCGTCCGCGTGGTGATCGGCAAAAAAAGCCACCCTTATCACACGGAGCTCCTGCGCTTCTGCCGACGCGAAAAATCCGTGAGGAACACCCGAATCAAAGGCAAAAAAATCGCCCGAGCGACATTCAAGCGTCTCGTTTATCGCGCAACATATTCCCCTGCCGCCCACAACTATAAATAACTCGATCTGCGGCACTACCTTAAGTCCCGACGCGGAAATGATGCCGTTGTATTTTTCATTTATGACCTCGGTCTCGCAAGAGACTCCGGCAAGGAAATCCTTTTCCAAGACCTCACCTCACAATTCTACGTATATCATTCTACCATATAAAAATCAAGCTGTAAATATGTTTTTTTTGAAAAATAACATTTTTCTGCAACAAAACCACACAAAAGCAAAAAAGCGGTCGGCAAAATAACCCTTCACCGACCGCAAATATGAAATTGCTTTAATTATTACTGAGACTTACGCTTACCTGATGATTTCTGTACCACCAGGACTGTGCCCTCTCCTTAAAGGGCAATATCTCCCAAGTAAGCTCCTCTATCGAATCGACCTTGCCGTCAAGGTAGTCTAAAAGTCTCTGCCTCTGATATCTCGCACTCTCCACAAGTCCTCCGAGAGTATATGCCCAATATTCAAATCCGCAGGGCTTGTTATCGTTCATCCATTGCTTCTTGAATGCTTTGGCAAAGGCACGGATGCGCGAGGGCAAAGCCGCAAAGTCCTCATTTGCCAACCGCAAAAGCTCTTCTCTGTCGCCCGACTGATACGCCGCCCTCGTTTTGAGTCCAAGCTCATATTTGTATTCCATCACACCGCAAAGGCTTGCCGCCGTATCAAAAATATAGCCGTATTTTCTCGACCTTTTTGCGGTCGCCCTCAAGGATTTTTCCACCTCGCGGAAGGTGTCCGATCCTCCCTCTCTTACGGTAAAATCCAAAAATCCCCTGAAAGGATCGCTGTAAAGCATATAATCCGAGCAATTTCTCGGGTGGTCTACCACACGCCAATTGTCGGTAATGAAATTCACACGGTCAATGGCAGTAAAGCCGTCGTAGGAAATGCCGAAGCGCCTTTCAAATTTAGCCTTGATGTCGGCTTCGTCGCTATTCCCTCTCGCATACTCGGCAAGATAGAAGAGGGCGGGAAGATTTGCATAGAAGGAGCTCTCGCCGTTGCCGTACCACATAGTCATCATAACGTCGCGCACACCGTTTTTGCGGCAGGCATCGAGTGCGGGGAGCATCGATTTCACGCTGTAATAATTATTTGGCACAAAGCCGATCCAGTTCCAGATGCCGCCCGCAAACCAAACCTTATCGCTTATCTCCCTGTGCATCTCCAGCATATCGGAGTAGCTGCGCTCCTTCATATGATAGTAGTCCCAGAACACGGGTATCACGTTTTTTGGAACGGCATTTTTGTATTTCTCGGGCACAGATTGCTTCGGAACCACGTAAACGCCGTTGTTCCAATCGTAGAAAAGCATATCCGACCATATCATCGGCTCATTATATCCGTATTTCGCCGCGATGCCGTTGACCCTCGCTAAGTGTCTTTTCATCATCGAAAGCTTTTCCTCATAGCCGTGAAGCTTCAGGTGGCGACCGAGACCCATCATCATAGCCTCGTCCATGCCGATATGTATCCTGTTGCTCTTAAAGCATTTGCGGCAGGTAGCAAAAAGATTATCTATATAAGTGTAGGTGCGCTCGTCGTCGATAAGCAAAACGTCCTTTGCGTCGATCTTGTACTGATCGCTCCAGATAGCAAGCCCCGAAAGGTGCGCCAGGGTCTGCACGCAAGGAACAAGCTCGATCCCAACGCTCTCCGCAAATTCGTCAAGCTCCAAGATCTCCTTTTGCGTGTAGCCGCCGCGCATATATCCGTGATAGGGCTCGTTGTCGACCTCTATTTTGTCCTCGGTGTAAAGAAAGACCTGATTGTAGCCCATTTTAGCAATGACCGAAAAGAAATCCTTCGCTCGCTCAACGCTCATAGTTGCCTTGGAATTGATCGGCAGCATTATTCCGAAGCTGTCGAAATCCTTCATTTTTTTCATTTGCTCGTTCCTTTCCGTAAAGCGGTGCGAAGCACCGCAGTTATATTCGCCTGTGGCGAGTGGTATTGCCAAGGGCAGTGATATTGCCTTCGGCAGTTATATTTGCTGCGCAAGTTTAGGAGGCGAATATAATATCACTAAAGCCGTAGGCTTTAATATCA
>JBGVHJ010000103.1:0-14217 GCA_045122255.1 Eubacteriales bacterium
GTCAGCGAAGCTGACTGAGGGATTGTTTTGCTGTGAAATGTTACTTTTACAATCCCTCCGTCTCGCTACGCGATCCACCTCCCTTTACACAAGGGAGGCTTTCGTTAGCAATCGTCTCACCGATAAACTGCAATTTATCAAAAACAGGAGCGGCAAGCCGCTCCTGTTTGCGTTTTATCTAAAAATCAATTATTTATAGATTGCCTCATCATCAACCGAAATTTCACCGTTTTCCTTTTCGTATTCCTTAACGCAAATCTGTGCAAGATATTCCAATTGCGCGTTAAGTGATCTTTTGTTCTGCTTGGCAATATAAGCAATTTTATAAAGCAATTCGGGCTCGAATCTTATTCCTGTTTGAATTTTATTGGTCGCCATAACAACACCTCGATAATATTTTGATAACATTATAACAACTTTAGTCTTGACAATCTACAAACAAAGTGTTATCATATTGGCGGAGGTGATAAAAATGACCGCAAAAAGCAATATGTTACTTTTATGCGAAAACATCAAGTTTTTGCGGATAAAAAACAATTTATCCAAAAAAGAAATGGCTCAAAAATTAGGAATAAGCGACAAAAGCATTACAAAAATAGAATCGGGCGATCTGCCACGCTCCGTAAACGCAATTACTCTGTATAAAATCCATAAAACATTCGACGTGCCATTAGATAGCCTTTTAGAAACAAGATTAACATAATCGCTCCCGACTTTGTCGCGTAGCTTTCAAATTTTGATTTATCGGTTAGTTGGGCGAGGCAGATTTACGCGATAGGCTCCCTTGTGTAAAGGGAGCTGTCAGCGAAGCTGACTGAGGAATTGTTTTGCTGTGAAATGTTACTTTTACAATCCCTCCGTCTCGCTACGCGATCCACCTCCCTTTACACAAGGGAGGCTTTCGTTAGCAATCGTCTCACCGCTAAACACCAATTTATATTACTTCACATACTCCTTAACCACGTCAAGCATTTCGTTGGCGTCGATAACGCGGGTAAATCTTACCTCTCTCTCGGAAAGTCCGCGTAGAGGGTAGGTGATCTCGGTCTTGGTGAAATCGGAAAGCATATCGAGCGCATCCATATCGTCCTCGGGCTTTTCCATTCCGAGAGACTTGCAAACGTCTGCCGCGAACTTATAGGGGCTTGCGGTGGAGGCAACGATCATAGGTGTCGCATCACCACTTTCCGCAATGTACTTGTCGGCAGAGCAGAGAGCTACCGCGGTATGAGTATCGGCAAGATAGCCGTATTCATTGTAATAATTATTTATAGTCGCACCCGTTTCGGTCTCGTCTGCGAAATAGCCGCAGAAATTCTCGCTTATCTTGGCTTTGACATCGGCAGATACCGCATACGCTCCCTTTGCTGCAAGATCGTCCATATATCTTGCGCATTCCTCCTTGCCTGCTGTGAAGGCGAGAAGACGCTCAAGGTTGGACGATATAAGGATGTCCATAGAGGGAGACATAGTGAGGTGGAAGTCGCGATTACGGTCGTAAACACCGGTACGGAGGAAGTCGGTGAGAATGTTATTTTTATTGGATGCGCACACCAGCTTGCCGATGGGAAGTCCCATAAGCTTTGCCAAGTATGCCGCAAAGATATTACCAAAGTTACCGGTGGGAACGCAGACGTTTATCCTGTCGCCGTACTTGATATCTCCGTTGTTAAGCAGGTCGCAGTACGCGGAGATGTAGTAAACGATCTGGGGAGCAAGTCTGCCCCAGTTTATAGAATTTGCGCTGGAGAAGAAGTGACCGTGCTCGTCAAGGAAAGCCACCGCGTCACCGTCCGAGAATATCTTCTTGACACCGCTTTGCGCATCGTCGAAATTGCCGCGGATCGCCATAACGCTGACGTTGCTTCCGGTTTGGGTCGCCATCTGCATCTTCTGTACGCGGCTGACACCGTCCACGGGGTAGAATACCATCATTCTGATGCCGTCGATATCCTTGTAGCCCTCAAGAGCCGCCTTGCCCGTGTCACCCGAGGTGGCAACGAGAATGAGCGCGGTGCGCTCCTCGCCGGTCTTGACGAGAGCGCGAGAAAGCAGACGGGGCATTATCTGGAGCGCCATATCCTTGAATGCGGCGGTAGGACCGTGCCAGAGCTCAAGGGAATAGACACCCTCTCGCGCCTTTACCAAAGGCGCGGCGCCACCGGGGAAGCTTTCGTCACAGTAAGCCTTTCGACAATCGGAAAGAAGCTCCTCGTATGTATAGTCGGAAAGATATTTTGCGAGAATTGTCGCAGCCCTTTCTGGATAAGACAGATTGCAGAGTGATCTGATCTCGTTCTCTTTAAGAGTGGGGATCTCTTCGGGGATGAAAAGACCGCCGTCGAGAGCCAAGCCCTGCTTTATTATTTCCGCCGCCGAGCGATTTTCACCCGAGCGTCCTCTTGTGCTTGTGTAGTTCATAAATTTGGTATCCTTTTTATGTTGATTTGATTGCTTTCAAATTTTGATTTATCCGTGCAATTTTCGTCCTCTTGCATCGAATGCGTTGCGGATATGGTTAATTTTCAGCACCGTAGGGGTTTTGAATTCGCTTTTTTCCTCAAGCATATATACCTCTATAACGTCGATACGGGGCTGCTTGTTCAAATAATTTTTAGCCATATAGTCTTTTGCCGCCTTGACGGTGTTACGCCTCTTGTCTCCGTCAACCGCGCTGGCGGGGATTCCGAAATCGCCCGACTCGGGATAAAGGCATGAGCGTGTTTTGACCTCCACAAAAACGAAGCAATCGTCGTCTTCAGCGATAATATCAAGTTCATTTTTGCCAAGATGCATATTGCGACGGACTATGCGGTATCCGTTTTTCTCGAGATAGTCGCAGGCGATGTCCTCGCCAAGCTTGCCGAGAATCTGCTTTTCGGTGTTTGCCATTTATTTGCCCTCGTCGAGAAATCTGATGAATTTCTTTCTGTGGATCGGGGAAGGGCCGAACTTTCTGAGCGCGTCCATGTGCGCCTTCGTGCCGTAGCCCTTGTGCTTGGCGATGCCGTACTGGGGATATTCACGGTCAAGATCAATGCAGATACGGTCACGCGCTACCTTTGCGAGTACAGATGCCGCCGCAATGCTCATGCTTTTCGCGTCGCCCTTCTCAAATGCTTTAGCCGGCAATTGAAATCCTTTATCCTCGCGACCTTCTTTGCCGTCGATAATAGCGAAATCTGCTTTGACAGAGAGACCGTCGATTGCGCGGCGCATAGCGAGCAGATCGGCTTCGAGAATGTTGAGAGTGTCGATCTCCTCAACGCTTGCCGAAGCGATGCAATAAGCGATAGCGTTTTCACAAATAACGTCAAAAAGTGCCTCGCGCTTCTTTTCGGTCAGCTTCTTCGAGTCGTCCAGCCCTTCGATGAAAAGACCGTCGGGAAGGATACAGGCGGCGGCGTATACAGGACCGCAAAGGGGACCGCGACCTGCCTCGTCGATGCCGCAGACGTATTGAAAGCCTTTTTCGTGAAGCTCTTGTTCTATTGAATAATCAGGCATAGCAACCTCCGGTTAAGTAAAAGTGAAGAGTGAAGAGTTTCAAATTTTGATTTGTCGGTGGAGAGATAAGTGCAGAGTGCAGAATGCAGAGTACAGAGTTATGGATGATTTTCGCAAGAAGCGAAAATCTACAATTATTTAAATTTTCTTGTTTTTATAATGCGAATTCTTGTTTTTTTATGTGAATTTAATGAGGAAAACCGACGAAGGAGGTTTTTAACCTCAACTCTGCGCTCTGCACTCTGCACTCACACATAACTCCAAATTTACAATCCTAAACTCTATCTAATGTAATTCGTCCCAGCTTTGCGGCTCTGAACTCGTCGAGCAGCATATCGGCGGTTCGCTCTGTATTGATCTCGCCGCCCGAAATGAGAAATCCGCGCTTTTTGCCAATATAGCAGAGCAGGTCGTAGTCGCCCATCTCAACAAAGCTCTCCTTTTCGCCAAGCTTGTATCTTGCGGCAAGCATATCGGGATAAAGCTCCTTCATTCGTCCGCAATAAGCCATGGCAAGCTCCTCGATCTGAAGCACGTCGTCCTTGATAGCACCCGTCAAAGCGAGATTTTCACCCACGGCTCTGTCCTCGAATTTAGGCCAAAGAATACCGGGCATATCCATAATATCAAGTCCTATACCCGTGGAAAACCACTGCTTGTCGCGAGTAACGCCGGGGCGGTTTTCGACCTTTGCCTTTTTATTACCCGAAAGCTTGTTTATAAGGGTGGACTTGCCCACGTTGGGGATTCCTAAAACCATTGCAAATATGCGGCGGTTCATACCCTTGCTTTCGTATCTTTCAAGCTTTTCCTTGAGCAGGGAGCGGATAGCGGGCATTATTTTGTTAAGACCCTCGCCCGTAAGACAGTCCACCAGAATGCAGGCGGTCTTATCGGTGCTGTAATACTCCTGCCAGACCTTGTTTTGCTCGGGATCGGCGAGATTTGCCTTGTTGAGAATTATCAGCGAGGGCTTGTTTTCGGTTAATTTGGTTATTTCGGGGTTTCTTGAGGAACGGGGAATTCTCGCGTCGAGTATCTCGATTACAACGTCAACGTTTTTGAGATTTTCGGAGATCATTCTCCGAGTTTTCGCCATATGCCCGGGAAACCACTGTATCTGATCGGATGGCATGATACACCTCCATTTGAAGTAATTGTTAAAAGTGAAAGTCAGTTAAAAACGGTAAAGGGAGAAATGCGGAGTATTACCTTGCCGAGCACCGTGTCCTCCTCGACAAATCCTACGTTTGTACGCGAGTCGGTGGAGTGATTGCGGTTGTCGCCCATAACGAAAAGGTAACCCTCGGGTACGGTCGCGGTGTATACGCGGTGACCGTTTTCAATTTTTATATCGGGCACGTTAAAATGCCCATCTTCATATTGACCGGTGCTGAAATAAGTGTTGCTGTCGTCAAAAAGCTTGCCGTCAACGTACACCTTTTTGTCGGTAAGGTCGATCTTAACGGTCTGCCCTCCCTTGGCGATCACGCGCTTTACAACGGGCTTGTTGTTAAGTCCGTGAGCGTGGAAAACGATAATGTCGCCCTCTGAAGGCTGATAAAAGATATTCGTGGTTATGACCATCTCGCCGTCAAAGAGCGTGTTGTTCATAGAACCGCCGTCAACGCGGCAGAGCCTGAAGCAGAAGCTGAAGATCAGGAGAACCGCGATCACCGAAAAGCCTAAGATCTCAACGTAGTCGAATGCCGCCCTTGCCGCCTTCATAAATGAGCTTTTTGGGGGAGCCTCTTCGGGCGTGGAGGTTTTTTCAATAAACATATCCATAAGGGTGTGACCCTCGGAGATGTAAAGACCTGTTTCGGCTGCGCTCTCCTCTGTAAATGATGCCACACCCTCGACCTCTTCAGCTGAAGAATAGATCATGAAGGGAACGGGATCCATGGTATGTGTTCGCAGAGAAATAGGAGTGGGGTGATCGGGGAGGATCATGATTTTGAAATCCTCGCCGCACTCCTTGAGATATTCGTAAATGGGAGTGAGCACCTTTTTATCAATGAGAGAGATGGAAAGCACCTTGTTTTCTGTCTCGGCTCTGTGACCGCACTCGTCGGGACCCTCAAGGTGAACGTAAACGTAGTCGAAGCCCTCCTTGAAGGCATCTATTGCCGCCTGCGCCTTTCCCTCATAATTAGTGTGCACGTTGCCGGTAACACCCTCGACGTCGATCGACTTCATTCCGGCGCAGAGACCGATGCCCTTGATAAGATCGACTGCGGAGATCACCGCGCCGTCAATGCCCCATTTCTCCTTGAAGGAGGGAAGAGCGGGCTTTTTGCCGGGGCTCCAGAACCAGATCGAGTTAGCGGGCTTGAGACCGCGAGCGCGTCGCGCAACGTTTATGGGGTGATTGTCGAGAATATCCCAGCTTGCCTTCATAAGCTCGTAGTATTTCTGACCAACCTCGCCCGATGGGAGATAATCCTTTATCCTTTTGCCGAGAATGTCGTGAGGGGGAGTGAAGGAATAGTCGTCCTCAACGCCCTCCCAAAGCATACAGTGACGGTAGCTGACACCGGTGTAAAAGTGTCTCTCGTCGCAGCCGAGAGCGGCTTCCACGGCTTTGATCAGCTCGTCTGCCTCCTCGGTGCTGATCTCGTCGGCACTGTGATCTATTATAATTTTTTCGTCATATTCTTCGTCCTCGGAAAGAGTAACGATATTGCAACGGAAGGCAACGTCGTCCTCCTTCATCTCAAGCCCCATACTGACCGCCTCAAGAGGAGAGCGACCCTTTGAATATATCTTGGGATCAAAGGAGAGAATTGCCATATTGGCGGCGTCGCTGCCGGGGGCGATGCCCTCGGGGACGTTGGAGACCGTGCCGATCACGCTTTTTGCCGCAAGCATATCGGTGGTGGGCTTGTCAGCCGCTTCCATCGGAGTCCTGTTGCCGAGCGACTCGATCTTGACGTCTGCCATTCCGTCGGGAATAAGAACGAGGTATTTCATATATACTTTGTCCTTTCGGTGTAAAAGAAAATAAATATTCATCATAATTATATCATACTTTTTGAAATAACACAACACCATTTTGTCATTTTTTATAATTTTTATATAATAATGAAATATAAATAAAAAGAGCGAATATAATTTAACATATTGACGATAAAATACTTGAAAAGTGCCGATTTGTATGCTATAATTAATTGAAAGTATCAAAGGAGGCACCCGAAATGCTTGAAAATGAGAATATGACGGCGACGGAGAGAGCGTCGCGTAAAAATATAATAATTATCGTTGCGGCAGTCGCGGTGGCGGTAGCTCTGATCGTCGCGCTGGCAATATTTATGGCACTTCTCAACCGCGATGATGACAAGACCGAATTCCCCCCCATCGATCCCTCACTTCTTGAGGATACCAAGGAAGAAGATTTCGATATAATGGAATATGACGGGTATCTCGACCTCAACAGAAACGTAATGCTTGAAAATAAGGGCAACGGTATGAGCCTGAGCATAGATGACAGCTCTTACGAAAACCACGGAGACGGTGTTAAATTGGTATATAAGATGCTCAAGGCATTGATCGCGGGTGATTATAAAACCTATAATTCAATGGTTGCAGGGGACGCAGAACGTTACGAATGGTTCTCACAGCAGCAGATATACGATATTTCGTTGTATGAACGCGGCAGAGAGATAAAGGAAGTGAAGAATGGCGAATACGTGGAGTACGTTATCGTTCTGAAATACAAGATCCACGAAAATAACGGCTCTTACAGAAACAATATTGAACCCGATGCCGCGCGTCCGCAGTACATAGTCATAAATGACAGTACGGGCAGATTTATGATAATGGATATAATCGACACCCTGGGTTAAAGGGGATGAAAAACGCCCGAGGCTTATCACCTCAGGCGTTTTTGTGCAAGTTGTACTGTTTTGACAATGCAACTTTGTGCAAAATTTTAGAAAGAACGGTATTGACAATCAAATGACCGTGTGATATAATTATATCAAGGTGGAACAACGGCGCAAGATTTTGGTCCTGCTTGCCGCCTACCATATATTTCAAGAGAGGAGTTGAATTATGGAGCCTTACTTTTTTACAATACTCTGGGCGGTTCTGTTTGTCGTCGCGCTGGTGATCGAGGCGCAAACGGCAGAGCTTGTGGCGATCTGGTTCGTCCCGGGAATCCTCATCTCTCTCGTGCTATCCTTCTTCGGTGTGTACGAGTGGGTGCAGATCCTTGTGTTTGCCGCTGTCTCGTTGGTGCTTCTTGTTCTGGCGTTTACCGTGTTCAGAAAGAAGATACTTAAAAATCACGGCAGTGAAAAGACCGATACCGATCTTCTGCTTGGCAGAGACGCAAGAGTAGTTGAAGACATCGACAACGCAGAAATGTGCGGCGCGGTAAAGATCGACGGTAAGGTCTGGAGCGCAAGAATGGCAGAGGACTCCGAGACCGCAAAGGTTGGCGAGTTCGTGAGAGTCGAGAGCATATCGGGAGTTAAGCTGATATGCCGACGTAAAAACAGTTAAAAATTTAAAAACAAATAAAGAAAGGAAATTTTTATTATGGAACCCTGGCATTTTATTCTTATCGGTATAGCGGCGGTTGCCGTTATCGTAGTACTTTCAAACGTTCACGTTGTGCCTCAGGCAAAGGCATTTGTTATTGAGCGTCTCGGCGCATATCATGCGACGTGGGGAACCGGACTTCATTTCAAGATCCCCTTCATCGACAGAGTAGCACAGCGTATCAACAAGATGGAGCAGGTGGCAGACTTTCCCCCTCAGCCGGTTATCACAAAGGATAACGTAAGAATGCAGATAGATACCGTTGTGTTCTATCAGATCACCGACCCTAAGCTCTACGCTTACGGTCACGCTACCCCTATGACCGCTATCGAGAACCTGACCTCCACCACTCTCCGTAACATCATCGGTGATATGGAGCTTGACGAGACCCTTACCTCCCGCGATATCATCAACGGAAAGATGCGCGCAATCCTTGATGAAGCGACCGACCCTTGGGGAATCAAGGTCAGCCGCGTTGAGCTGAAGAACATCATTCCTCCCAAGGAGATTCAGGACGCTATGGAGAAGCAGATGAAGGCAGAGCGTGAGAGACGTGAAGCCATCCTCCGCGCAGAGGGTGAAAAGAATTCCAGCATTCTCGTTTCCGAGGGTAGAAAGCAGTCCATGATCCTCGATGCAGAGGCAGAAAAGCAGTCGAGAATTCTCAGAGCAGAGGCGGAGAAGGAATCTCAGATCCTCAAGGCAGAGGGTGAAGCAGAGGCAATTCTCAAGATACAGCAGGCTACCGCCGACGGTATCAGAATGATCAACGAAGCAAATCCCGGCGAGGGCGTAGTTGCGCTCAAGAGCCTCGAGTCTCTCGAAAAGGTGGCAAACGGTCAGGCGACCAAGATCATCATCCCCTCCGAAATACAGAACGTCGCAGGACTTGTCGCGTCTGTAAAGGGAATTGCGGAGGAGAAGTAATTCATTCAAAACACGGGCGAAGCTTTACGGCTTCGCCCAAGACATAATCATAAAATGAGGCTTATGAAAAAAATCGTCATTATCACCTATGCCGCGATCTCGGTCATAACGGGTGCTTGCGCGCTGATATTTAATAAACAATTGAATATTACCGTCGATTCGCTCGTCCCGGCATTTGTTTTGATCTTTAATACCGTCCTCGGATTTTTGATCCTGAACGGCAATTACTTTCTCGACGGAGGAAGATGGTGCTTCAGACTAAAATCGGATTATAAGTATTCGAAGGGAGAGTACGGCAAGGGAAGCTTCAAGGGCTTGGAATACCGCCGCTACGATTGGAGAACCACCAAAGCCGAGAAGGTTTTGGCGTACGTCTTTCTTTTCCTCGCGGTGGCAATGATTCCTTGTATCTTCTTTTTCCCCATAGCTGTCAAGTGGATATGCCTTGCCGTTGTCATAATAGAGATATTTCCCGTCTCCTTTGTCACTTCGCTGTGTATTACCGGAACAAGGATAAAAAAGGACGTTGACGAGAGCCGCGCAAGAACCGAGCAGTATGAAAAAGAGCTTGAGGAGCAGAAAAAGAAGGAAGAGCAGGGCAGGTGGAGATAATGAATAAAAAGTATATGATATTTTTTATCATTGGCGGCTTGATCATAGCTGCAACGCTCGTCGCTCTCGCTATATGCGGCTTTGTCTGCCCCTCGGCAATTAATTTTTTCAGTATCGCAACCTTGGCGCCCGCAGGTATGATGTCATTGGCGGCATACGGATTTGTCACAGGTGTGTTGGGGCGTATGGATCCCCGAAAAAAGTACGGTTTTAAGTATTCAAAGCTTGACGGTGTGGCTTACGTTGAAAGACCTGATCTTCCGCGTATAGGAAAAAGCTACCTAGGCGGATGTATATCGTTTCTTTTGATGTCGGTTATGCTCCCGTTTGTGTTCTTTTTCTCCGATAACGTGAAGTACTGGGTCGGAATTGCGTCACTTATCGTCGTAAGTGTTGCGCTCGTAGGCTTTTTGACCTTTGTATTCGTCATTGCTTCGAGAGAAGCGAAAAGGTTGAGAGACGAGGAGAGAGCCGAAGCCGAAAGACTTCGCCGCGAGCAGGAAAAACGCGAGTCGGAAGGCAAGTGGAAATGATGTAAATTTGCAGTTTATCGGGGAGAATAGCCTTCTCCAGCGGAGAAGGGGGACCACGCAGTGGTGGATGAGGAGATCGCCCTTTAATGGATAAAATGTCTTAAAAGATTTTCACCAATAGCGTTATTCTAAAAGGGATTGTTATGGGTGAGGTAGGTTGTGAAGCCATCTTATAAATCTACAAATGATCTCCTCATCCACCGCGTTGCGGTCCCCCTTCTCCGCTGGAGAAGGCTAACCAACAAATCAAAATTTGAAATTAATTAAGCAAATATATTTAAGGAGATCAGTATGAAAAACTTCAAGACCTTTGGCGTTATGCTGGACATGTCCAGAAACGCGGTAAAAACAGTAGACGAGCTTAAGAGATTTTTGCCCCTCCTTCGCAAGATGGGCTATAACGCGCTCTTCCTTTACTGCGAGGACACCTACGAGGTGGAGGGCGAGCCCTATTTCGGCTACATGAGAGGAAGATATTCTATTGCCGAGATGAAGGAGCTCGACGAGTTCTGCGCAGGCATCGGCATCGAGGTCATTCCTTGCATCCAGACCCTCGCGCATCTTGCCACCCACAAAAAGTGGGGCAAGGTACCCTTCGACCACGATCAGGAGATGATGGTTGGCGACGAGAGAGTTTACGAGCTGATCGACCATATGTTTGCAACGCTTTCCAAGTGCTTCCGCACGAGAAACATACATATCGGTATGGACGAGGCGCATATGCTGGGTCGCGGCGCATATCTTGACAAGAACGGATATGAGCCCAAGATCGACATTATGAAGAAGCATCTTGCAAGAGTGAATGATATCGCGGCAAAATACGGCTACGAGGAGCCCATGATCTGGTCGGACATGCTCTTCTACGGCTGGAACAACGACGTTTACGTAGTTCCCAAGCAGGAGGTGCCCGAGCCCTACAGAAGCGCGCTTCCGAAGAACATCATTCCCGTATTCTGGGATTACTATCACTGCAAGAAGCAGGAATTCGGCGATATGCTTGAAATGCACGCGCAGATCAGCAAGAAGACCTGGTTTGCGGGCGGTGTATGGACCTGGTGCGGCACTATCCCCGATAACGAGTGGACCATCAAGAGCATGATACCCGCAATCGATGCTTGCCGCGAGAATAAGATCAAGAACGTATTTATGACCCTTTGGGGCAACAACGGCGGCGAATGCTCCTTCTACAGCGTTCTCCCCTCGCTTTGCTATATCGCAGAGTATGCAAAGGGCAACACCGACGAGGAGAAGATCAAGAAGAAGTTCAAGAGCATAGTGGGTCTCGACTACGACGAGTGCATAAGGATCGACTTCGGTAACTATATCGCAGGCAACGAGAGAAACGTTACTCACTCGAGAAACCCCTCGAAATATATGCTTTATGCCGACACTATCAACGATTTCCTTGACTGGACCGTCAAGCCCGGTGCCTCCTACAAGTTTGCCGAGGTTGCAAGAGATATGCATGCGCTTGCAAAGAAATCGAGAAAGTACGGCTACGTTTACGAGACCGCCGCATGCCTTTGCGACGCTATGGAGATCAAGTACGAGCTCGGTCTTAAGACGAGAGCGGCTTACGAGGCAGGCAATAAGGACGAGCTTCGCCGTCTTGCAAACGAGGACTACGTAGAGGTCGTCAAGAGGATCGATGCCTACGGTAAGGCGCACGTCAAGCAGTGGAAGAAGGAGAATAAATTCTCGGGTCTTGAGGCGATCGATATACGCGTGGGCGCGATCATCCGCCGTATGCAGACCGTAAGACAGTACATTCTCGAATACTGCGACGGAAAGGTAGACTCTATCGAGCCTCTCGATCAGGAGCTGCTTGCGTATAAGAACAAGGAAGAAAGCTGGGTATTCACCGCATCTCTCAGCAATATGACCGCTAATACTTTCTAAAAATTAAAAAGGGACGAAAATGCAGATTCCTTTAAGGAAAATGCGTTTTCGTCCTTTTATTTTGAAAGATAACCTATAAGTATCGCTATCCCTTGAATGATCACGAGATGCAGGGGATAGAAAAAATAGAAGAAATATTTCATCCTCAGCCGTCCGCGCTTCTCGGAGTAGAGAAGCAGGATGGGAACAGACAGAAGCGACACAAGCTGGATAAGACCGGTCAGGGTGTGGTGCGTCATAGCGCTGATCGAGAAAGCAAGCATTCCAAGGCCCGTTGCCAGAGCGCGGAAGGTCTTCGTGTCCAAGGTCTTGAAGAGCTTTGGAGGGTTTTCGACCTTCGGCGTGGTAAGGAGGGCGGGGAAGACGGGAATGAGACAGCCCGAGAGCCCGTAGTCGATGTCGAGGAAATGATCGAATGCGACGGCAACGAGAAAGGCGCAAATTAGCATCAGAGCCGAAAGAATTATGCCTTTTGCATCTTTTTTTGCGGCAAAAAGCTTTGATTTGAAATGATCGAGGGCATAAATGATAAGAAGTGACAGGGTAAATGTGACCAGCACGCTCATTTCAAGGCTACCTATGGCGATATAATAGACGATCTGTATCACCGCGGCAAAGCCTGCCATGACCAGCACGTGACGTAGCTTGTTTTTGGTATGCCTTGCGCCCTCGGCAATGAGAAAGGCGAAGATCGGAAAGCCGATTCGCCCTATGACGCGAAAGGCGATGACCTCGGGGAATATCAGCACGCCCACGTGGTCAATGACCATAATAACGCAGGCAATTATCTTCAGCCCGTTGTTGCTGAGGATGCGAAATGAATTGGATTCTGTGAACATAAAATACCTTTTTTTAAAGATCAAGCAGCTTTTTGAACTCGTTTACTGCCTTGTAGTAGCCCTCCTCGTCCTGAGGGAAAGCAAGACCGTGACCTGCGCCCTTAACGGTAAGCATTTGCTTCTCGGAGGGGCAGACCTCGTACATTCTGTCGCGCATGGAGATCGGAATAAAGCCGTCGTTGTCGCCGTGAATGAAGATTATCGGCACCTTGGCTCTCTTGACCGCTTCAAGCGGGGTAGCAAGATCGGGATCGAAGTCGCCGTAAAGCATGCCGCCGAGGCGGACGAAGGGATACATAAGCTTTGTGGGGAGATGCATTTCGCGAAGAGACTTAAGTATCATTTCCTTGGCGGAGGTGAAGCCGCAATCCTCGATGATTCCCACAACGTTTTCGGGGAGCTCCTCGCCCGAAGCCATAAGAACCGTGGCGGCGCCCATGGAAATTCCGGTGAGAATGATCTTTTTATCCTTGCCGAAGCGATTGAGGGTGTAATTGATCCAGTTGAGGCAATCGAGGCGCTCCTTGTAGCCGAAGGTGATGACGTGACCGTCGCTTTCGCCGTGGGCACGGTGATCGACGATAAGGGTGCTGTGACCCAGCTTGAAGCAACGCTGAACGCCGCCGCAAAGGTCGCGGTCTGCGCTTCCTCTGTAGCCGTGGAACATAATTTCAATAGGCGCGTCGGGGGAGTATTCAAAGTAGCGTCCGCGGAGAGTCAGACCGTCGTAAGACTCGATCTCGCAGGGCACGTAAGACATTTTTCTCGTTTCGTCCTGCCACTTGTGGAAGGTTTCGGTGAATTCCTGATATTCGGGACCGTCGGGCACGTCGTAGTAGCCCTCGACGATAGGCTTGCGCTTCTTGTTGTAAAACGCCATTCTGTAGCAGATAAATGACAAGATCAAGGTAAAAAGCATCAGGGCGGCAATGACCGCAAGAGCAATGATTATAATTATGGGATCCATTTTTTTCCTCCTTTAAGGGTTGTTTCGTGAGAAGGTTCAAGGGGATGCGGGGGGAGGCGCGCGTTACTTTTCTTGAAATGAAAACTGCAAACTCGCAAGCGAGATTTGCGCGAGCTTGCAAGCAAGCTCTGTAACCAAAAGAACTTCCCATGAAATAATTTGGTGGTGTAGCCACATTGTCATTTTACACCGTGAGGATTTTAAACAAAGCCTCACCGCTATCGTGTTGCAAGTAATACTTGAATCACTTGTTTCAAATTTTGATTTGTCGGCCATACTTTCTTTGAAAAGAAAGTAGGCAAAGAAACTTCAATTATCGGGTGTCGTTTAATTTAAATTAAAGCTTATCTCCCGATGGGAAAGCCTTTCAAGTTTTGATTTATCGGTG
>JBGVHJ010000104.1:0-3083 GCA_045122255.1 Eubacteriales bacterium
CTGTCAGCGAAGCTGACTGAGGGATTGTTTTGCTGTGAAATGTTACTTTTACAATCCCTCCGTCTCGCTACGCGATCCACCTCCCTTTACACAAGGGAGGCTTTCGTTAGCAATCGCCTCACCGATAAACACCAATTTATCTCTCAAACATTTTTCATATGCGGCACAACGTCGCGGGAGCGGGACGCAAGGCGATCGAGCTTAACCGTCTCGACACCGCCATCGCGTATAAAATAGAGATCTGACTGCACGATTTCGGGCTTATTTACCACAAGAACCCACAAAAAAGCTCGGTCTGCTTCTCTTTTTCTCTTCAAGAACTCGATTATTTCATCGATCCTGCTATCCCAGCCGTCTTCCTCGGCATCGATCTGGATGCAGGTGGATGCCCCGATCTTGCCTCCAAATTCATATTTTTTATAGGCATACATCGCAAGGATTTCGGCTCTTTCTTCAAGCGAATTGAGGCAAAATCCCTTTTTGATGAGGTCTTTTTCGTCAAGACCGAGCCGCTCGATACCGTCAGCCAGCCAATCGCGGTCGCTCTCAACAAACTTGGGCGCTAAGGTGGACTGTGTGTCAAGGTAGACGCTATATATAGCCATTTTTTCCATCCAATCGTCGCTCGCATCGACCGCTGTTGCCATATCGAATATGATCCTGCCGCAGGATGATGCCTTTTGCACTAAATTAAGTGCAAAATTCGGTTCGGGCGGAGTGGTATGGTGATCAATGCAGGCAACGACCTCATTATTATAAAAGGTAACGTGGTGATCGACCAAAAGAAGCTTGTCTTCAGGGTCGAAGCCCTCAAAGCATATCCCGTCAAATATACCAAGCTCCTTCATAAGCCGCTCGGTCACTCCGTCGGGACGGGTGCCGAATTTGATCTTCGCCGTCACTCCGAGACGCGAAAGCAGCTCGCGGAGCATCACCGCCGAGATGATACTGTCCGAGTCGGGCATATCGTGACCCGTAACCACTATATTCGCTCCGTCAGCCGCCGCTATTTCGCACAGGGCACAGAGCTTCAAAATTTCGTTTTTGTAAAATTCTTCGTTCATATTAAAACCTCTGCTTTGATACAAGAATTATACTACTTTTCAAAAAATTTGTCAATAGAAAAGACCCACCAAAACGATGAGTCTTTCCAAAATATATTATTTTCTCTTGAGCTTTCCTACAACTCTGCCGCAGCAGGTGATCTCCTCGAAATTCTTGAGGAGGATAGGCTCGTAATCGGGGTTGAGGGAGATGAGTCTGTCGCCGCCGAATTTTTTGAAATATCCGTCGCCGTCGAGAATGAATACGCCAAGCTCGCCGTATTCAAGCGCGTCGCATTCTTCAATAAGAATAACGTCGCCGTCGCGGTACTTGGGCTCCATACTGTTACCCTTGATACGGAGGGCAAAGTCTGCATCGGCGGTTTCGGGATTATCGGGGATCTTTATCTCCACCGACTGCATATCGGTAAGGTAAACACCGGTTCCCGCGGACACGGGCAGATCGTAAAGATCTATCATGCGCTTGGAAAGTCCGACGGCATTTTTCATTGCCATGCCTCGAGCAGAGCCGCCGCCCTGAATGATCTTGCCGCCAAAGCCTCTTTCGCTTGCAAGCCTTGTTCCGCTCTCTCTTTCCGCCTCCTTGGCGATGACCATAGCAACCAGCTCTCTGCTATGAGAATCCAGCTTACGGTAATTCTCAACGAGGGTAATTTCCTTGTCCTCAAGAGTATAGTTATTCGTGTTTTCCTGAATTCCCGTGAGGATATAGTCTACCGAGCACTCAAGAGCTCCGCAGATAGCGACGATATTGGAAAGCTTGGGAGAATCGCTGATTCCCGCAAGGATCTTTGAAAGAGTACCGAGCGGTATTCCCGTCATCTCGGAGAGCTGATCGTTGGTGATCTTTTTCTCGCTTTTAAGCTGCTTTATTCTGTCGATATAGGTATATTCCATTCCCTGCACCTTCCTTTTTTATATTATCCGCCAATTATCCGTTTTTGGAATCGCGGCGCGTTTCATTTCCTTTTATGGACTCATTATACCACAACAAATTCGATTTGTAAAGGGGTTTTCGAAAAGTTTTTCCAAAAATCGAAAAATTTTTCCAAAAATATTTCAAAAAGGTATTGACAAGTTCCGTTTTTGGTGTTATAATGTGCTCACAAGAACGAAATATCGACTAATTTCGAGAAATTCAATTCCAAATCAAGATCGAAAGTTACATAACCGGAAACCGAAAGGCAGGTATAAATATGAACGCTTATTACGAAAGAACAAACAGAACAGCAGCGATAGACAACGCAAGACCCATTAACGTAAACGTAAATATCGGCGACCGCCTGATAGCCGCTATATGCGCTATCGTAGCGATCTTCACCTCCGCGGTTGCGGTCAGAATCGAGAAGGCGGTTCTCTGCACCGGTGGCTTCGTGGCGTTCTTCGGTGTTATCGGAAGCATCGAGAGCGGCAACCTTTCCATGATACTCGGCGTTGTTATCTGCGCTGTTATCTCTCTTGCCGAATTCTTTGTTTTCAAGAGCATGTTCAGAAAGAAAAAGGCGGCAAAGTGATTCCGCTTCGCCGCGCTCTATAAAGACCGGTGTTTCATTTTCGCACCGTTGTCATCCTTTTCTTTATATTAGCTTTGCGGGACGCCATTGCCGCAGGGCACGCGTGTCGTAACCGACACGCGTTTTTTGTTGTTCAAATTTTGATTTATGGGGATGCGAGGGGATGCGAGGATGCGGTTTCCGCTTTTTCTGAGAACTGCAAACTCGCGAGCGAGATTTGCACGAGTTTGCCTCACGGCAAACATCTGCTTGGCAAAAAGCTTCCCCTGAAATTATTTGGTGGTGTAGCCATAATGTCATTTAACACCGTGAGGATTTTAATCAAAGCCTCACCGCTATCGTGTTGCAAGTAATATTTGAATTGCTTGTTTCAAATTTTGATTTGTCGGCCATACTTTCTTTGAAAAGAAAGTAGGCAAAGAAACTTCAATTATCGGGTGTCGTTTAATTTAAATTAAAGCTTATCTCCCGATGGGAAAGCCTTTCAAGTTTTGATTTATCGGTG
>JBGVHJ010000105.1:0-41778 GCA_045122255.1 Eubacteriales bacterium
GGCGAGATCATCATGGACTACTCTATCCACGACGCTCTCGAGGCAGGCTTTAACAAGGTATGCTTCATCATCCGCAAGGATCTCGAAAAGGACTTCAGAGAGATCATCGGCAACAGAATCGAGAAGATCTGCCCCTGCTCTTACGCATTCCAGGAGGTTGAAAACCTTCCCGGAGGCTTCAAAAATCCCGAGGGCAGAACAAAGCCCTGGGGTACCGGTCACGCAGTTCTTGCCTGCAAGGGTATCGTAGACACCCCTGCTCTCGTTATCAATGCCGACGATTACTACGGCAAGGATGCTTACGTCAAGATGCACGACTATATCGTTAATAAAATGGACACCGAAAAGACCGACGTGCTCGACATCGCAATGCCCGGCTTCATTCTCGGCAACACTCTTTCCGACAACGGCGCGGTAACTCGCGGAATCTGTACCGTAGACGGTAGCGGAGACCTCGCCTCTATTGTTGAGACCTCTAACATCTACAAGGGCGGAAGCACCGGCGCATACGTTGAGGAAAAGGACGGAAGCCGCAGAGACGTTGACCCCGAAAGTCTGGTTTCTATGAACATGTGGGCATTCACTCCCGCGTTCATCGACCGTCTTGAGCAGGGCTTTATAGACTTCCTCGCGGCAGGCAACGCCAAGGAGATGAAGAGCGAATATCTCCTCCCCACGGTTATCGGCGGCATGCTTAAGGACGGCAGTGCTACGGTAAAGGTACTGAAGACCACCGACAAGTGGTTCGGCGTTACCTACAAGGAGGACAAGGACTACGTTATCGAGTCCTTCAAGAAGCTGATCGCTGACGGAGTTTACAGCGAAAAGCTTTTCGGTTAATATAAAAATTTCGGTGGAAGGGCGCTTTTTTAAGCATCTCTTCCACCGTTTTGTCAAAACAGAAAAAGGAGGATCCAAAAATGTCAAAATTCTTCAAAAGCAAGGGGTTTCAAATCGCTCTTAAGGTCATTCTGACCCTTATCGTGGTTGCTATAAGTCCGATATTCGGCATGATTGCCGGACTCGGTATGTTTTTTTCAATGTTCTGGGAGCCGCTTTGCTGGCTTGTGGTATTGGTTCTCCCTCTGGTCATTCCGATCATCTGGCTCAGAAAAAGGAAGCCCTATCTCATCGGCTACGCAAGCTTCACTCTCGCGCTTTTCATTGCCATCGGAGCTAATTTTGGAATCATGAAATACGACGAGTTGATCACAATCGATACTGCGCCCAACATAAACGTAAACGAGTATCTTCCCTTCAAAAAAGACTCCAAGATCGTAAAGCTTGATAACGCATCCCTGAAGCTTACGGAGGATCTGCCGATAATCGACGGCGCGGCGGCGGTCTTCCCCGTTTATTCCGCCTTTGTACATGCCGTATATCCAAACGATACCGAGCTCAACGACGGAGTTTTCGAATACAACAACACCTATTTTGGATATCAGCTTCTCGCCAGACGTGAAACCGACATATTCTTCGGCGCATATCCCTCCAAGAATCAGATAGATTATGCCGAGGAAAATGGAACGACCTTTAAATATGTTCCCATCGGAAGCGAAGCCTTCGTTTTCTTCGTACATAAGAATAATCCAATTGACAGCCTCACAACAGAGCAGATAAAGGATATTTATTCGGGCAAGATCACCAACTGGAAGGAGGTTGGCGGCAGAGATGAGGAGATCGTAGCGTTCCAGCGCAACGAGGGCAGCGGTAGCCAGAGCATGCTGAAGCGATTTATGGGTGACACCCCGATAATGGAGCCGCCTAAGGATCAGATAAACGACTGGATGTCAGGCATAATCGAGGAGGTTGCTGACTACAAAAGCAGATCTGGCTCCATAGGCTTCTCCTTCAGATATTACGTTGAGGGGATCATCAAAAATCCCGACATCAAGATAGTTGCCATCGACGGCATATATCCCTCTGTCGAAACCGTAAAGAACGGCTCGTATCCTATCACCACACCGCTCTATGCGGTAACCTATCGCAACAACAAAAACCCCAACGTTGACGCTTTGATCGAATGGATTCTCTCCGAGGAGGGACAGTATATAATCGAGCAGACGGGTTACGTTGGCGTATCCGATCCATCATAACTGCGCCACAATACAACTAAAAACCATTGAGCCTCCGAAAAATCCGGAGGCTCAAATTGTTGTTTATAATAGATTTATCATAAGAAGTGCGACGAAAGAGAGACAGATGCCGACGATACATTTCGCGTTTATCTTTTCCTTAAAGATCAGCGCCGACATCAGAAGCGAAAGCACCACCGCGCAGCCCTGATTCAAGGGGTAGAGCACAATGGCGTCAAGATGGTTCGCCGCAAGCGTCTTGAAAAAGGAATTGGCAAAGAGACACACCGCCATTATAAGCACGTATATCCAGATCGGCTTGACCACCTCAAGCGGCTTTCGAGGCTTGATCGCACCTCTCTTGTCGATCTTTCGGAAGATAAGATATGCAACCGCAAGCGACACCGCCGCAAATACGTAAGTGTAAAAATTGAATACCGCCGCCGAGCCCTCGGGGTTCATTTTCACAAAAAGCTTTTGCGAAAAATCGGCAAGACCGCTTGAGACTCCGCAAAGAAGCAGAAGAAGGAGAGAGCCTATCTTCATCCTTCCCTTAATTGACGAATTATAGGTACACATAATAAACACCGCCACAAGCAGGATCACGATGCCTATGATCTGCCACACGCCGATCTCCTCGGCAAAGAAAACGCGGCACAGAACAATAGGAACTGTCACGCCGAGAAGTAAAAAGACCTCGACCATCATATAAGCGCCGCTTCTCACCGAAAGCAGCCAGCTTACGACAAATACCGCCGATGCCACACCCGACAGCGCGCAGATAAGCAGCGCTGTGCCATCGATCTGCAAAACGTCAAGCCTTTCCGTAAAGGCGATCAAGAAAAATCCAATGACGATGCACAAAAGCATTCTCAGCACGTTCATTATCATGGAGTCGGAATTGGTCACGATAGCCGTGCTGGTCTTTTTACCGCAATATCCCTTGGTTATCCCTGCCGCAAGGGCGACGGCTAAAAATAAATATCCCATTATTTTCTCCGAATGTAGTCAATTTCCCCTTGATTATATACCCCAAGAGACAAAAAATCAATAGTTTTTTTAGCTTATTTTATGGACAAAATCGCTAAAACTCTTTTTAGAGTTTTTGAAAGGTTGGGGAGAGGGAGAAAGGGAAACTTTTTCGAAAGCTTCCCTGCCTCCCCTTTGCAATTAAATCCTATTAAACAATACCCTGAGCCATCATAGCCTCGGCAACCTTCTTAAATCCCGCGATATTCGCGCCCTTGCAAAGGTCGTAACCGTAGCCGTACTCCTCTGCCGCCGCAGCCGCATTGTTGTGAATGTTTGCCATAATAGTCTTGAGCTTTGCGTCGACCTCCTCGGCAGACCAAGCAAGTCTCTGGCTGTTCTGAGACATTTCAAGCGCGGAAACCGCAACGCCGCCCGCGTTGACCGCCTTGGAAGGAGCAACGGTAATGCCGTTCGCCATCATATACTTAATAGCCTCGTTGCTTGTAGGCATATTAGATACCTCTATGTAATACTTAACTCCGTTTGCCACGATCTTTTCAGCCTCGATCATGCCGACCTCGTTCTGAGTAGCGCAGGGCATAAGAATATCCGCCTTAATTCCCCAAGGCTTCTCTCCCTCGAAGAAGGGAACGTTAAATTTCTCCGCGTAGCTCTTAACACCTCTCTTACCGGATGCTCTCATGCTGAGCATAAAGTTGAGCTTTTCCTCGGTAGAAATGCCTTCCTCATCATAGACGTATCCGTCAGATCCGGAGATAGCGATCACCTTTGCGCCAAGCTCGGTAGCTTTCTTAGCCGCACCCCAGGCAACGTTACCGTATCCGGAAATAACAACAGTCTTGCCCTTGAAATCATCGCCGTAATGAGCAAGAACCTTCTCTGCAAAATAAACCGCGCCAAATCCCGTCGCCTCGGGACGGATGAGGGAGCCACCGTAGGAAAGTCCCTTACCGGTAAGCACGCCGTTTTCGTACGCACCGCGCAATCTCTTATACTGACCGAAGAGATAGCCGATCTCTCGCGCGCCTACGCCAATATCTCCTGCGGGAACGTCAACGTCGGAGCCGATGTGTCTGTAAAGCTCGGTCATAAAGCTCTGGCAGAATCTCATGATCTCTCCGTCGCTCTTGCCCGAAGGGTCGAAGTCGGAGCCGCCCTTACCGCCACCGATGGGAAGGCTGGTAAGGCTATTCTTAAGGATCTGCTCAAGACCCAAAAACTTCAAAATTGAAAGGTTTACAGTGGGATGGAAGCGCAAGCCGCCCTTATAAGGACCGATCGCACTGTTGTACTGAACACGGTAGCCCTTGTTGACGTGAACCTTGCCTGCATCGTCTACCCAAGGAACGCGGAACATAACGATTCTCTCGGGCTCAATAAAGCGCTCAAGAAGACCCGCCTTCTCGTATTCGGGATGCTTTTCAAAAACTACTTCAAGAGATTCAAGGATCTCTGTTGCCGCCTGGTGGAACTCAGGCTCTCCGGGATTTCTTGCGATAAGATCAGCAAGCACATTCTTTACATAAGTTGACATAAATTCAATTCCTTCCGTATATCAGGGCTGATTTGTAAAATTTGCAACTTCAGAAAACCAAATTTCACAGTTTTGCAAATCCGCTCGTATTTTAATGGGTATATTATAGCACATCCAAGCGTATATTGCAAGAGGTTTGTAAAAAAATTGCAAAAATTATTTTTCGCTCAATTCAAATCATTTTGCAAAAATGTCCTCCGGCGCATTCTTGGCGGTGACGGTAATGATAAAATGCTGAGGCGCGGTATCGTTGATATTAAGCACGTAGTCCAGCTTCATTCTGCCCGATTCAAGCAGCTTGTTATTCAGCTTTTTCGTGGCAACGTATACCTTGAACGGCATATAGGGAGTGTCATACGCGCAGACATGGGTCTTTCCCTCCTCGAAGGACAGCGCCGTGCGGATCGCCCCTTCCTTGCTCATTATCAGAAGCGAGGGCTCGTCGGGATGGAATATGATCTTCGACAGCGTCGCGGTCATGGGATCGTCCTCGTTCTCCATGTATGAGATCTCGATCTGACCGCTCTCATTAGTCTCGATGTATCCTTCTGTGCAAAGCTCCACCTCGTCAGCGGCATCGCCGCCCAAGGCATCGATGACCTCCTCCTCAGAGAGCTCGTCTCTCATTGCCTGAAAAAGCAGTCTTTCAAGCTCTTCACCGATAAGATCATGGCTTTCCTCGTCTATTATCAGCGTCTTTATCTTTAAAGATATTTCTTTTTTTGCTTCACCTGAATTGTATAACATTTTTACTTTCCTCAAAATCAATATAATATACTATTATATGTCCAAAGTCTTTTTTTGTCAATAGAAATTACAAAAATGCCTCCGATTGCTCGGAGACATTTTTGTTTTAATTATCATTACTGAACTTTTATATTAATTATCTTCACCATGGGAATAACGGTATCGGGATCGTTGACCGCGTATCCGCCAAATATCACGCTGACGGTCTGACCGGAATACGCCGAAAGATCGACCTCGAGATTTATGTTACCGTTCTTTATCGCATCGGTATATCCCAGATTATTGGTCAGATGTGCTATAACGTCGGGTCTTGTAGTGTCCGAATAGCCGCCCGAAAACTCGATCCAGGTCTTACCGTCGTCAAGAGAATATGCCCACTTGGAGAATCCACCCTCGATCGCCGCCCAGCCCTGCCATCTGACAGTCTTTTTGCCCGACACGTCAGCCGCCGACGCGTCGAAGACAAAGAGCTTGCCCGACACGTTTCCTGCAGGATTTGCAAAAGTGGTTGCACCTACGTAAAGATTATCTGTAGATTTATCAAATTTAGCCACGGGTTGAGGCGTAGGCGTGGTTCCGCCGCTTACTTCGGGTATCTTTACGTTCTTGATTTCGGCTATAGTCACTATAACCGTCTCGTTATTGGCAAGCTTCGCGCCGAAGAGGACGTTAACCACCCTCTCACCGCTCTCGCTCGCAAACTCCTTCAAGGGAAGATTTACGCGATACATTCCCTTGTTATCGTATTTTGCGATACCGAGATCGGCTTTCTTGATCGCCGCGATATGATCGTCGCTGAATCTATCGGTAAGCTTGTCGCTGTTGCCTGCAACAAGCCAGGTCTCGCCGCCGTCAACCGAATACATATAATCCTTGACACCGCCGTTTACCGCAAACCATCCCTGAAGCACGAAATCAAATCCGTCTCTCAGAACGATATACGCGCCGTCCTTACTGAAGGTCTTGTTCGCACCGTAAAGGCCGGTGTTTTTCGCGCCGTTCTTGTCCTCTATAACGTCGAAGGAGGAGTAGAAAGCAACTGTTCTGCTTTCAACGGTTGATCCACACTTGAGGCAGACCTTCTTCTCTACCATCTGCCCGTTCTCGGGATACCAATAATAGGAGGCTTCGTGCTCAACGCAGTCATCGGGCTCAACGGTGGGATCGATGACCTCCTCCACCTCGGTCTCTTCCTCATATTCAAACTCGCTTACCACCTCAACGTTCTTGACGTACGCTATAAGACAAAGCTTGGTGGGATCGCTCTTTGGAATAACCGCAAATCTGACGTTGACCTTGTCGCCTATGCCGGCTACGGTGAGAAGCTCGCAGGCAAGACCCTTAGCTCTCTCCTCGGGATTGGTGGCATTGATATTGCCCTGATATCCGCCTCCCTTGACGGCATTTTCAACGTCCTCAACGGTTTTTCCGGTGTAATTCTGCGTAGCATTAATATGCGGTTCAGCAAGATTGCCCATACCCGTCATACGGTTATAGGTCGCGTCATACCAATTGAGTCCGTCGACCGACCATACGAATCTTCCTATTCCTCCGTCAACGACCGTCCATCCCGAAAATACCAGCTTACCGCCGCTGAGTGTAGTTCCGTTATGATTGAACTTATCAACACCCTTAAGAGTATTTCCGCCTCTGTAATCAAACTTGGAGGCACCTGCTCCGCCCATACCGTTGATCATATCGATAGACGAGGCGTGAACTATCTCACCCGTGGCATCGGTGTATCCCGAATTCGGATCAACATAGATCACGGGGACGTATTTGCCGGTTTCAAACATCTCCACGTCCTCCTCGGAATTGAAGAAGCCGAAATATTCAAAATCAACGTATGCATTCACGGGAAGCGTCGCCGCGTTCATAATATCAAATCTGAAATAATTGACCAGCGACCCGTTGAACTGCTTGATAGCAGAAAGATTAACGTACTCAACGTGCCATTCTCCGTCGTTGTCCACGGGAATTCTGACTACATTACCGCTTGTAACACTGCTGTTTACCGAATCGGTGTAGATCTCCATAGTGATTCCGGGCGTGGTGGTTCGGTACTTTACGGCAAATATCGGTGCTGCCTCCATAGGAGAGGTACAAAGAGAAATAAATGCCTCGGGCACGTTCTGATAGTCGTTATATGTAAGTATTCTCGTATATCCTCGCTGACCCTTTTCCTTGAAATAGGTGACCTCATCATATCCGTGGAAAAGCTGAGCGGCATCTTCATAAACGCCGTCCTTGGTCAATTCGTATATATCCTTGCCGCCAAAATAGACCACGGGGGCATATTCCGCCGTCAGTCTCTCGTCCTCGGTCTCGACCTCCTCGGTCTCGCCCGCAGGCTCTGTTTCTGCGGTGGATTCATCCGTCTCCACTTCCTGGCTTTCATTCTCGCTCGCATCGGGCGTATCCTTTTCTTCGGTTGGAGTCTCGTTATTGTCAAGGCTCACACTCTCGGAAGCTATCACGTCTGAATCCTCCGGTGCTTCGGGAGTCGCCGTGCAGGCAACGGCACCAATACTGAGTGAAAGCAACAAAAGAAAAGCTATCAGCTTTTTTAACTTTATTATATTCATATGCAGCTCCTCGTTTCGTTTAAAGTGTCGCAGGGATCCAAAAGACCCCATAACAATTCTATCATAACCAATCGAAAACTTCAAGCAAAATCTATCCTGCCGCCGTCTTTTCCCCGTTTTGAACAATTTTCCCGACCGTTTTTTGTGCAAACTGTCGCCGTATAATAAAAAGGAAGAGCCTCAATGAAGCTCTTCCCAATTATATTCATTATATTAATACTCAGCGTTTCCTACTGTTCTGGGATAAGGAATCACGTCACGGATGTTGGACACACCTGTGAGATACATAATGATTCTCTCAAAGCCGAGACCGAAGCCCGCGTGCTTTGTGCCGCCGAACTTGCGGAGGTTTACGTACCACCAGTAGTCCTCTTCCTTGAGTCCGCACTCTTCCATTCTCTTGAGAAGGAGGTCAAGTCTCTCCTCTCTCTGAGAGCCGCCGATGATCTCGCCGACACCGGGAACGAGAAGGTCCATAGCCGCAACGGTCTTGCCGTCGTCGTTCTGTCTCATATAGAATGCCTTGATCTCCTTAGGATAGTCGATAAGGAAGATAGGCTTCTTATAAACCTGCTCGGTAAGGTAGCGCTCGTGCTCGGTCTGGAGGTCAACACCCCAATATACGGGGAACTTGAAGTCGGCCTTGGACTTTTCGAGGATCTCGATAGCCTCGGTGTAGGTTACCTTTGCGTAATCCGCGTCGCGGAGCGCGGTAAGACGGGCAAGAAGTCCCTTGTCAACGAAGCTGTTAAAGAATTCAAGCTCAGCCTTGCAGTTATCCATAACGTGGTTGATGATGTACTTGATCATATCCCACGCGAGCTCCATGTCGTCGTTAAGATCGGCGAACGCGATCTCGGGCTCGATCATCCAGAACTCAGCCGCGTGACGCGCGGTGTTGGAGTTCTCTGCTCTGAAGGTAGGTCCGAAGGTATAGATGTTACCGAATGCCATAGCGTAGGTCTCGCCCTCAAGCTGACCCGAAACGGTAAGGTTTGCGCTCTTGCCGAAGAAGTCCTGAGACCAGTCGATCTGACCGTCCTCGGTCTTGGGAGGATTCTCCATATCAAGAGTGGTAACTCTGAACATCTCGCCTGCGCCCTCAGCGTCGGAGCCGGTGATGATGGGAGTATGAACGTAAACGAAGCCTCTCTGGTTGAAGAAGGAGTGGATAGCATATGCCACCTCACTTCTTACTCTGAATACCGCGGAGAAGAGGTTGGTTCTGGGGCGGAGATAAGCCTGCTCACGAAGGAACTCAACGCTGTGACGCTTAGGCTGAAGGGGGTAATCGGGGGTGCTTGTTCCCTCGACCTCAACATTGGTCGCCTTAAGCTCGAAGGGCTGCTTTGCCTCGGGAGTCAGGGTAAGGATACCGGTGACAACGAGCGCCGCGCCAACGTTCTGAGAAGCGATCTCATCGTAATTATTAACTATATCTCTTTCAAAAACCACCTGAACGCTCTTGAAGTAAGAGCCGTCGTTAAGGTCGATAAAACCGAATGCCTTGCTGTCACGGAGGTTTCTCACCCAACCGCCAACAGTGATCTCTTTGCCGCCGAAAGCTTCCTTGTCGGCGTAAATTTCTCTGATAAGTGTTCTTTTCATTTTTTCTTTCCTTTTCGGTCAAAAATAATAATACAAATACTATTATATAATTATTTCCGCAAAAAATCAAGTACAAAATGAAATTTTTCTCTCTTTTATTAATATTTTTTGTTTTTTCTTCACTCTTTTTGCCAAAACCCTTGTAAAATCTTAAAAAATGTGCTAAAATTGCAATAGAAAAACCGATTGGAGACAAAAATGATCAAGATCAAGGAAGTATCTACAGAGGCGCTGGCTTATCTCGGCGACTGTGTTCTCGAGCTGAAGGTGCGCGAAAAGCTCGTAAACCTGGGAATATCGGGCTCGGGCAACCTGAACCGCAGCTCTCTTGCATTCGTCAAGGCGACCGCCCAGGCAAAAGCTATGCAAAATATATTGCCTCTTCTCACCGAGGAGGAGACCGCCATTTATAAGCGCGGACGGAATATGTCAAGCGGCAACGTTCCCAAGAGCGCAACGATGTCTGAATACCGCTCCGCCACCGGAATGGAGGCTCTGTTCGGATATCTGCATCTGCTTGGCGAATTTGAGCGCATCGATCGGCTCTTCTCTGCCGCTTATCCCGACAAAGAAGGCGAAATCACAGAAAAACAATAAAACTACATATACCGAAAGGAAAATTAAAAATGAATCATCCTAAGATCAAATTTACTATCAAAAACTACGGCGAGATCGTAGCCGAACTCTACCCCGAAAAGGCTCCCGTAACCGTTAAGAATTTTCTTGACCTCGTTGAGTCGGGATTCTTCTCCGGACTTATCTTCCACAGAGTTATCAAGGGCTTTATGATACAGGGCGGCGGCTTCGACCTTGAATTCAAGCAGAAGAAGGCGGCAAGCATCAAGGGCGAGTTTATCGCAAACGGATTTATGTCCAACGATCTTCGCCATAAGAGAGGCGTTCTCTCCATGGCAAGAACCAGCGATCCCAACTCCGCATCCTCCCAGTTCTTTATTATGCATCAGGATGCTCCCCATCTCGACGCGCAGTACGCAGGATTTGGCATGGTTATTGAGGGAATCGACGTGGTAGATAAGATCGCAAGCGCTAAGACCGGCAGCATGGGCTGGTATGACGACGTCCCCAAGATCCCCGTTGTAATTGAAAAGGTTGAAGTTGTTGAAGAATAATTGATTTATTTGTATAAAAAAAGCGAAGGATTTTATCCTTCGCTTTTTTAGTTTCAAATTTTGATTTATCGGGGAGATAAAAAGAATGAAATCGCAGCATGCTGCGATGAAATCCGCCATCCTTAACCCGCCGAAGGCGGATTTCATCGCGAAGCGATTTCATCCACCTTGGTGGATTTATTCCGCTATGGCGGATTTCATTGCGGCGCCGGCGCCGCTAAACCGCAGAGGTGATTGACAAACTGTTGCGCGGTTCTGCCTGAAATTCCGCCGCCAAGCATTTCCCATTTATGGGCTTCGGCAACGATCTGCTCCTTGTCCATAGTGATCTCGGGGTGACGCGCCGCCAGCTCAAGCACCATAGCGTCGAACTCGGGACGCGTAGGCTTGAAGAAGCCGATAGAAACACCGAAGCGGTTGACGAGCGAAAGCTTCTCCTCAATGGTCTCGCTTCTGTGCAGGTCTCCGTCCTGAGTCACGTCGGTTCTGTCCTTCCAGGTCTCCTTTATAAGATGACGGCGATTGGACGTAGCGTAGATCAGCACGTTGTCGGGCTTGGTCTCAACACCGCCCTCGATTATCGCCTTGAGGTACTTATATTCGATCTCGCTCTCCTCAAAGGAAAGATCGTCCATATAGATAATGAAGCGGTAGTTGCGGTTCTTGATCTCGGAAATTATCTTCGAGAGACAGCCAAACTGATGCTTGTAGATCTCGATCATTCGAAGTCCCTTGTCATAATAGCGGTTGACTATAGCCTTTATGCTTGTGCTCTTGCCCGTGCCGCTGTCACCGTAAAGCAGGAGATTGTTGGCGGGCTTGCCCGAAATAAACGCCTCGGTGTTCTCGATCAGCGCGCGCTTCTGAGGCTCGTAGCCAATAAGATCCTCAAGATGTACCGCCTGCATATTGGTGATAGCGCGGAATTTCACCGTCGCGAAATTCTCGTCGGTCTCAACTCTGAACGCCTTGTTAAGACCGAACATGCCAACGCCGTACTTTTTGTAGAAATCGGCGACGAGATAAAAGACCGCTTCGCCGTCCTTCGCCTTTTCGATCTCTTTTGAGAGTGCCTTGACCTTTTCGCTGACGTTCTTGTTGAAGATCTGCTCTCTCTTTGCTATTGCGCGATAATTTGAAAGCACCGAAAAGCAATTTATGTCGAGAGCCGTCTCGATAGGGGTAAAATCAAAGTCAAAAAGTGCCTTGAACACAGAAAAATCGTTGATGGCAAAGCCGTTGACCGTTCCCTCCTGCACGCCCGCCTTTTCGTAGGTCAGGCTGAAGGGATTTTCGTCGGTTATTATCAAAAAGGTAAGATAATTGTGCCAGAGATTTTCGTCAAATCCGTATTTGGTCGCCAATTCAAGCAGTCGGCGAACCTGTGCATAGATCCTCGTGCGGAGATCGTCGTCAGTAGCGCTCTTTGCGTCAAAATCCTTGAAAACTCTGCCAAGCTCACTTAAAATCGTGCCATTCAGAGAGTCGCGGTATAATATAAATTTCGATATTTCGCGGTACATAAAAAACCTCTAAAATTACTGTAAAATGTTTGTTGCCTTAATTATACCACCGATTTCACTTAATTACAATATATAGTTATAAAAAAACTCACATTTGATAAAAAACCGCCGCTCAAATCGGAGCGGCGGCATTTTCTTATTAATTGTAACCCTTATTCGGCTCATCGCCAAAGAAATAGTTATATTCCTTCAAAGCATCCTGTCTTTGCTCTTCAACCTCGTCGGAAATCTCGGGGAAGCTCTTCATGTCGGTAGACAAAGTCAAAGTAGCGCTGCCGTTGGAGGTTTTGCCTTCAAGCTCGTCGTTGCTCTCTAAAACTAAGCTTGCAAGATAGTCCTGACCCTTGTTTGATGCAGTAACGGTGAGAGTAGCGCTTGCGGTGATCTTCTTATCGGAATATTTTTCGGTCATTTCTCTGTTAAGATATTCTTCCGCATAAAGATTTCCGGGGAAATAATCCTCTGCATATATCTCTATACCGTCAACGGTTTGATTATATCTGAAGCTCAACAGTTCACCGTCTCCGCCAAGCTTTCTGAGGTCAGCCATAAGTGAGATCGTGACAGTCTCCTTGCCGCAAACACTATACAGATTGCTCGTTCCGAGATGTCTGGGATCCCAATAATCGGATACCACATTCATATTGAAGCTGATCTTATCGGGCTCGCCCTTATCGTTCATAACGACCGCTGCATCAAGATTCAGGTCTGTTTCACTGTTTTTGATGATAAGCTTTGCATTTATGGCATCTATGCCGAAATAGAAGTCAAAAGCAAGCTCCTCCACCCCCAGCTCCTGCTTCAGGTCGTCGGAAGCTGCCATAGAAGCTCCGAAGCCAAGCATCTTTTCAAGCTTCGCGCGGAAATAGAACTCAACGTTCATTTCCTTTACATATTCCATTATCGCTGCTTTCTGAGCATTTCTGTCGACAATCGAGGTATCTGGAAGTGATTCTCTCAAAATCTCATCAATAACCGTCTCTATTGCTACGTTTACGTACTCTTCGCTAAGAACGTATCTGTCATTTTTCTCGTCGTAGGTCACGTCCTCGGCGGTGATTTCGGGAAGCTCAATGTTCGCAAGGATATTATTTTCGGTTTCGTCCTTGCCCCCGATATCACTCTCTTCTTTATTCGAGGGAGCGCTCATTAAATAATCCTTAAGCGTTTCGAACATTTGGGTAAGCTCAACGTTGACCGAACCGTAGTAATCGCCATAAATCTTGTCAACCGTTACGATCTTCAGATCATCCTCGATAAAAATGTACTGCTCGTTTTTATCTTCCTTGGCATAAATAACTCCGTCCTTGATTCCAAAGTATCCGCTGTGAGCTTCTCCGTCAAAATTCGTGTTAACGGTGCCTTCAATGGCGATCCCTTTGATAAATTCGATCAAGGATTCGGGGCTAAGCATATCTTCGGGTGTCACTGTGGAATCAGCGACATTCTGAGGTGCAAAGATCTCGTTCATCGCAGATCCCGAATTAAGAGCTTCGATGATGTGCTCCTTGTTTTTTACGGGATCATTCTTTTCCGGAAATAAAAAATCGCAGCTAGCAAATGCAAAGAGCATGCAAACAATCAGCGCCAACGGCATCAAACGTTTCATCATAAAAAGTCCTCCTAAATTATGTCGATTTTAAAGTATTATTACTTCAATACTATTATATCACCGCATTAACGATCTGTCAATATAAAAATTCGGGAGTCGTATTTTGCGACTCCCGAAAAAATATTATTCTTCTTCAATAACTGCGATAGAAAGGTCAGCGAGAGCCTTTGCGTCCGCGGGTGCGGGGCAGCCGGACATCAGCTCGCTTGCGTTCTGCACCTTGGGGAATGCGAGAACGTCGCGGAGAGAATCTGCGCCGCTCATTACCATTGCGAGACGGTCAAGTCCCATACCGGAGCCACCGTGAGGAGGTGCACCGTACTTGTATGCTTCAACAAGGAAGCCGAACTTTGCTTCGATCTCCTCGGGGGTGAGTCCAAGAGCCTTGAACATCTTCTCCTGAAGCTGCCAGTCGGTGATTCTGATAGAACCGGAAAGGAGCTCGGTGCCGTTAAGTACCATATCGTAGCACTTTGCGCGGACACTGCCGGGATCGCTTTCAAGCTGGGGCAGGCACTCCTCAAGAGGCATAGTGAAGGGGTGATGCATAGCATCCCAGTGCTCGGTCTCCTCGTTCCACTCGAAGAAGGGGAACTCGGTGATCCAGAGGAAGTTGAACTTGCCCTCAGGAATCATATCAAGCTTCTTACCGAGGATATTACGGAGCGCACCGAGGGTGGGGAGAACCACCTTATCCTTGTCAGCGCAGATAAGCATTACGTCGCCCTTTTCGAAGCCTACGGTTGCATAGATAGCCTCAAGCTCCTCGGGAGTCATAAACTTAGCGAAGGAGCAGTTAGGCGCCTCGTCTGCCCATCTTACGTATGCAAGGCCCTTTGCACCGATTCCCTTTGCGTGCTCGGTGAGCTTGTCGATCTCTTTTCTTGTAAGAGTTGCAGCTGCATTCTTAGCAACGATGCAACGCACGCTGCCGCCGTTCTCGATAGCGGACTTGAACACAACGAACTCAGAGGCCTTAACAGCCTCGGAGATATTCTGGATCTCCATGCCGAAACGGGTATCGGGCTTGTCCGAGCCGTATCTGTCCATAGCCTCAGCGAAGGTAAGACGCTGCATGGGGGTCTCGATCTCAACGTCAAGAACCTCCTTGAAGACTCTCTTGATAAAGCCTTCGTTCATAGCCATAATATCCTCCATGGTAGCGAAGGACATCTCAAGGTCTATCTGAGTAAACTCGGGCTGACGGTCTGCTCTCAGGTCCTCGTCGCGGAAGCAACGGGCGAGCTGAATGTAGCGGTCAAAGCCCGAAAGCATTAGGAGCTGCTTGTAGATCTGAGGAGACTGGGGGAGAGCGTAGAAGCTTCCCTTGTGGATTCTCGAGGGAACGAGATAGTCACGCGCGCCTTCAGGGGTCGCCTTGATCATCATAGGAGTCTCGATCTCGTAGAAACCGTTCTCGTAGTAATATTCTCTTGCAACACGAGCGATGTCGTGGCGCATCTTGATGTTCTTCTGAAGCTCGGGGCGACGAAGGTCAACGTATCTGAACTTGAGGGCGGTCTCGTCCTTTACCTTCTTGGAATCACTTACCTCAAAGGGAGGGGTCTGAGCCGCGGAAAGCACCTTCATGCTCTCAACGTAAACTTCTATCTTACCTGTGGGGATATTGAGGTTAACCGCACCCTCGCCGCGAGGTCTTACGGTACCGTGAACGCAGACTACGTACTCTGCACGGCATCCGAATGCCTTATCGAACACCTCTCGGTCGGTGGTATCGTCAAATGCGAGCTGAACTATACCGGTTCTGTCGCGGAGGTCGATGAATATAAGCGCGCCAAGGTCTCTCTGTCTCTGGACCCAACCCATAACGCATATTTTTTCGCCGATCATGCTTTCGTTAACTTCAGCACAATAACAGCTTCTCTTGTCTTCGTTAGTTAAAAATTCTGCCATTTTATTTTATCCTTTCTTGAGCATTCGGCAATATCAGTACGCCTGAGCTCTTATAGTGTATGCGCTCTCGATAGCCTCTGCCACAAGTGCCTCAAAGTCCAGCTTCTGCTCTTCTCTGAGCACCTTTTCAAGCACAGGCTTGGTTCTGGGGTGACGGGGAGTGAAGACTGTGCAGCAATCCTCATAAGGCTCGATGGAAATATCAAATGTTCCGATCTTTCTCGCGATCTCAATGATCTCCTCCTTATCCATTCCAATGCAGGGACGGAAAACGGGGAGCGTGGACGCGTTATCGGTAACCGCGATAGCCTCCATGGTCTGGCTCGCCACCTGACCGAGGCTCTCGCCGGTAATAAGGCACTTGCTATCGTGATCTCCGGCGATCCTGGATGCGATGGTCATCATATATCTGCGGAGCAGGAGGGTGAAATAATCCTCCTCGCAATGCTTTGCGATCTCCTCCTGGATCTTGGTGAGGGAAACTACGTGAACGTAGATGTCTCCGGTATAAGCGGCAAGGGTTCTCGCAAGTCTTATGACCTTATCTCTCGCCATTTCGCTGGTATAGGGGAAGGACTCGAAATGCACCGCCTCAACGCGAAGTCCGCGCTTTGCCATCATAAATCCGGCAACGGGAGAATCGATTCCGCCCGACAGAAGCAGCATTCCGTGGCCACCGGAGCCTACGGGAAGTCCTCCCGCCGCTCTGAACTGACCTGCGTGGACGTATGCGGCTCTCTCACGGATCTCCACCTTAACGGTGATCTCAGGCTTTCTCACGTCAACTCTGATCCTGCCGTTAGTAGCCTCAAGGATCTCTGCTCCCAGCTCCTCGGAAAGCTCCATAGAGTTTAACGGGAAGGTCTTGTCGCTTCTCTTTCCCTCTACCTTAAAGGACTTTTTGCCCTCAAGGAACTGAGGAATGTATTCTCTTGTAATTCTCTTGATATCCTCAAGATTCTTTTCACAAACGGCGGCGCGTCCAACGGCAACGATACCAAAGGTCTTCATAGCCGCATCGAACATTCCGTCTATATCGGCAAAATCATCCTGGGGCTCAACGTATATAATACTCTGAGCGCGGATTATTTCGAAATTGCCGTATTTTTTTGCTCTTATGCGAAGCGCCTTGCAAAGCGAATCCTCAAAGAAACGCTTGTTTGCGCCCTTGAGCACGATCTCGCCGTATTTACAAAGTAAAATTTCTTTCATCAGTCTGCAACCTCCGCTTCGGTCTCATAATAGTGGGGGAAGAGCTTCTCCCATACCTTCATACATCCGATAGTGTCGGCGATAGAGGTGTGCGCCACACCGTCCCACTCTACCGAGAAGAGCGCCATAGCGTCGGTCAGCGACATATGCGCGAGATCAGGCGCGTGCTCATGAGCGTAGCGTACGAACTCGTTTGCACAGCAACGGGTCTTATCCTTGAGCCATTCTCTCTCTTTTTCGGTCTCGTAAATGTATTTAATGTGGCTGTAGTCGGTGGAAACGCCGTACGCGATAAGATTACCGCAATCGGCGAAAATCTCTTTTATCTCGGGAATAAGATCGTCGAGCATGGGAGCGTCGGCAACCATCTCGGGGGTGATTCCGTGGATCTTTTCGGTGTTCTTCCACTTTTTCTTGTGGGCGGGCTTTACGAGGGTGTCCATAATAATTCTTCCCTCTCCGTCGCATATCGAGATCGAAATGATCTCATCGTGATCGTACACGCCGGTAAGCTCAAGGTCGAAGAAGAGCACCTTTTTTCTATCCATTCCGTAGTAAGCGTTACGGTATGCGTCGCCCTCCTCGCGGCGGATAGCAAGCTCCTCCTCGTAGCAGGCGCGGCAGAGCTTTTTCTTGTATCTTATGTCCTTGCCGCATTTGACGCAGTTGAGAGGCAGACGAAGCGCGGTCTTTTTATCGTAAAAATAAAGGGTATCGCCGTCGCCCTTAACGGTGAAGGCTACGGGCTCTTCGATTACGTCGTAGTGCATCTGAGAAAGTCTCTCTTTGGTATAAAAGCCGCAGGATGCCGCTCTCTTTATGCTCATTCTCTCGATGACCGTGCCGCTTTCAAGGGTTCTGCTTTCCTTGCGGCTTCTGGGGTAGTACCACTGCTCGGGCGGAGCCTCGGTAACCTTTGAGGGGTCGAAATAGTAGATAATGCTTCCGTCCTCGGCAAGATCGTATGCCGCAGGGTCGCCACTGGGCATAAGATGCATCTGCGTCAGCACCCCACGGGTCAGGTAATTCTTCTTGCTTGCCTCGTCGCGGGTGACCTGTCTTATGGTCGCTCCCGAGCGAAGCTTCATGGTGTTGCTCAATTTTTCCTCCAAACTTCCGCGCGCAGAGACTCGGCGCAGATCGGAGGGCAAAATATGCTCACGGACCTGCGAATTATCGCCATACTGTTATGCGGATATATATTTTCTAAAAATTAAACTCTTCAAGCGCGCGAAGATGACCTATCGACAAAATTATACGTGTGTCGCCGTCAAAATCTCTTGAAACTTCGCACAATCGGTATATTATAACATATTTTATCGAATATTACAATAGATTTTTTGAAAAAATAAGCAAAATTACACAAGTTATTTTCAAAATGGCAATTTGTCAAGTGTTTTGCTAAAATTTTTATGCAAAAATTTTTATACCGAGTTTCCGGAGCTCCGTTTGGAATAATTCTCGGCTTGTTTGATAGTCAAAAATGCCGCGCGGATAGTTATTGAGCCATTCGGCGGTTCTCTGTATGTATTCATCGGAATAGTTTTCAATCTTCGTGCTTTTAGGGATCCAGCGACGGATCATTTGATTTTGTTTCTCGTTGGATCCACGTTCTGAAGAGCAGTAAGGGTGACAGTAATAAATCTGAGAACGTATATAATTGCCAAGGTGCGATTTTTCCATGTGATCTGAAAGTGAGAATTCGACTCCGTTGTCACATGTGATAGTTTTGAATATTTTATTGAATTTGCGACCGAGCTTTTTTTCAAGATAGTTAAGAACTTTAATTGTGCTGATGCAGGTTTTATCGGTTGATCTGAATATCAATTGATAACGAGTTTTTCGTTCCGTAAAAACAAGAAGCGTTTCACCCTTTTCACGTTTACCGATCACAGAGTCAAGTTCCCAGTGACCGAAAGTAAGTCGTGAACAAACATCTTCCGGGCGACGATCAATAGTTTTTCCCAATTTGGAATCTGTCTTAACGATAGATTCCTTTTTCTTTTTCTCGCGTTTTCCCTTATACGGAAGAGCCTTACGAGTAAGGTTTGGAAAGATACCGTTATCGATATATCGATAGATAGTACGGACGGAGACCTTTGTTTTAAACTTAAGGTTTTTCTTCTTAATCTCGGCAAGGAGAGCTTCAGGAGAATAATGCTGATTTAGAATCATATCCTCGACGTATTCGACGAACTTATAATCATTACCGATCTTCAGATCTTTAGCTCGTCCGGCGGTATTGAATTTACTGTGTTCTTGCGCAAGATCCGCACTATATTTCTTCGTATACGTCCAATCGGTATTTTTGTGCATATAATAACCGAGCTTCAGCTCCTTATACACGCAAGTAAAATGAAAGCCGATTTCTGCGGCAATCTTTTTAACCGGCATTTTTGCATTATACAGTGCTTCAATCTTTAAACGGTCTTGGTAGGTAAATCTTCTGAACGTTCTTTTTTCCATATTACACCTCTGATATACTTGATATACTGGGCGCTCTCAAAAGAGGGCGTTTTTCTGTTGGGGAAACTTCTCCGCGTTTCCCCTTAAAGTTTAATTTTAATTTGACACTTGAATTATCCCCTTCCTGCGAAAGCTGCACATCTCGCCTCAAATATCAAAAGGTGGGTATAAAAACTTTTTGAAAAATTTTTCCTGACACGCGGGGGAAAATTTTTTCAAAAACTTTTTAATCCTCGGGCTTCGCCCGACTTTTGACATTTGCTTCGAGAGGTGCAAGAGGTTAATTGTAAGAGGTGCGAGCACCTCTGCACTCCCTTTCGGGGGAGCGTGGGGTCGCCCGGGGTGAAATCTTAACTGTGCTATCGTGTATCGGGCAGAAAGGAGTAAATACCGTCTGCGGACGGGGAAAGGGGGGGATGCGTTTATGCAGTTATTCATAAACGAAAAAGAAGTCCCTGCGCTTATTGAAGCCATTGAGAGGTTTATTGCCATAAAGCCTCAATGTTCAGAAGCGCAAGAACTTCTTTCCCGAATAGAAATCTGCATAGAAAAGCAATGCAGATCTAAAACAAAGCGTTAATTTGTTTTAGGGTTCATCAGAGAGAGCAGATCACCCACTCTCTTCTGATGTCCCTATTATACCACAAAGAAATCACATTTGCAAGAGTTTTTTGAAATTTCAGAGCCTTGCACAAATTCGAAGGTTTACTAATGAACCTTAAATTTATTCAAGTTGTATAAAAAGGAGAATTTTATTATGGCACTTAATTGGAATTGGGACAGTAAGATCGGAGAGCTTCTGATCAGACAAGACGAGAAGGAATTCACTATCAGCATTTATCAAGGTAATGCTTTGGCTATCTTCCTTCACGAATACGTAAACAACGAAGGCAAAGAGGTTTACTCAATGTATAACTTCTTTTGCGACAAGGAACACTTCAAAAATTGCACTAAAGGCAAATCTTGGGACTATGCCGAGGAATGGGTGAAGATAACGCTTTGGAACGTGCCGAATGACTTTTGGGTTATTCTGAAGGATCTTGCTAAGCGTGGAGTTAACATAGAAATAAGGGGGACAAAATAGTGAGTAACGTTAGAATTCTTTCTCTCAGATATGCGCTTCAGATAGCTTACTTAGAAGCGCAGAAGCTCAAGGACGTCGACGACGGCGGCACTTGTAATTTTGACACTCCCACCCTGACACTTCCGTCAGAGTGGACCGAGTCAAACGTAAAAGAGGCTTTTAAGCTCACGGGCTTGAGACCTTACAAAGAAGGAAAGAACGTTTACCACGTTCTCGGAGCTGTCGACGGTCAAGGGTTCAGAAGGACGGCTATGGCAGAAGCCTTCAGAGATTGCCTTGTAAATTTGGGATATAATTCCCACGTTTATTACCAAATGGATTAGGAGGTGAAAATAATGTATACACCAAGCTTAAAAAACTTATTGCCCGAAAAGTGTTATTTGCGTTGTGAGGAAATACTCAATCATTACCGACTTCTTCTCAAAGATTACAACATAAATGACGATGAAGATTTTAATAGAGGACAAAAAGAGAGCGGTATCACAAGAGCAAAGATAAGAGGCTATCTTCTAGCTCTATCAGATGCAGACGTAATAACAAACTACAATATGATGCAAGCCATGGAGCAATACTCCACTGCAATAACTTCTATATACGAACTTTGGTTAGAGGAGGCACAATTTTGAAATACACCGACAAGGATCTATTTGAATTTGTCTACCGAGCTGACACCACGAAAAAGATCTGCATAGCTGAAAAGTGGTTGAATGATCACAAGCATCTGACAAGCAGAGACACCTTCGACGAGCTGATCTCGATACTGAACAGAACCGCCTCGCGCCTATTCAGAGCGCAGATGGCAGAGCTCGACGAGAAGCTTGCCGGGGAGAACGTCGAAATCGACGTCAGAACCGGAGAGGTCAGAGCCGGGATATGAAGAACCGGGGGCGAAAGCCCCCGGGAAAGAAAATCACGTGCCCCCTTTTTATTCTAAAAAGCCAAAGTAAACCTAAACCACCCCACACCGTAAAAAAAAGAAAGGATGATAAGAAATGAAAGTAATTAAAATACCTTATGACAAAAATATACCGTGCACCGTGCACGAAGTAGCCGAACCTGGGGATAGTAAATGCCTGGATGAAATAAAAGAGCTCATCGAAATAGAATCAGCAGAAATAGTGCTGACGTTTATCCAGTGCGAGGATCCGTGCCGAGATTATTGTCTGATCGTCGATGAAGTCGGAAAATTAAAAGAAGAATGGCACAAAAAAATCAATACAAGAGCTTCAATGTTTTATGCCGGTTCTCTCCACGGAGATCCCATTGTCGGCGACGTTGTTATTTGCGCCAAAGAATGGACGGAAACCTACGGTGAATGTGATCTTGCCGGGCTCGACGATTACGAAGAAGAAGTGATAATGTTTTACTTACTATAAAAATCATGAAGATATACCGTTTACATCACAACGGCGCCGTTATAAACTTCTTCAACAGTTTAAAAGGCTGCGCAGGCGCGATCAATGAAGTTGTCGAGAAGCATCGGGATCTCGAGCCGGAGCTTATAATGAACTTCCAACAGAAGAACAAAACGGTAGTGATCTACCGTTATTGGACGAACACTACCGAAATGTTTTTGATCGAAGAAATTGAAAAATAACGAAAAAAGCTCCCCGAGGGGAGCTTTTTTGAAAATGGGTATTGACTTTTAGATTTTTTGTGGTATAATGTTAACAGAAGTAGGCTTGTGGTAGCTAATGACTACCGCCAAAAAGGCTTACTTCTTTTTCTTTGCTTTCAATTTTTGAGCTTCAGAGAGAACACGAGCCTTGTCTGCTGAAGATAAGGAATAGTCTTTTCTTATACCGAAAAAATCTTCAACAGGTCTAATAAGATATTCCTTTCTGATATAGGCAGGTCTTGTATCGCCGCATTTAGGATTTTTAGTAAGCTCTATATTCTTATGACGTCCACGTTTAGCACTTTCCGTCATTCCCATATAGTGATATGTATCGTTTTCTTTTTCAAGAATAAGTTTCGGATGCTTCCGCTTCTTACTCGGTGGACCTTCTTTATATTTCAAAAATCTGAAATGTGGATATGTAACAGATACCGTCTTTGCTACGGTATTTTTCTTTTGCTTTTTCTTTCTTGGCATATTTCGCTTCCTTTACTGATTCAAAGCTTTAGTCCGGCTCAAATTTGCCGTAGACAGTATAATTTCTTCTTGCTCATCTCTATCACCTTTTCTTAAAGAAGGCTTTTTTTATACCTATCCAAATGAAATATCCGGCAATTAAAACGTCTACTAAGATGAACAGAGCAATAAGAGGAGCAGCTTTACTCTTGATACTGTTAATAAACTCGGTAAGCTTGCCGGGTGTTTCGGTTTCAGAACCTACTTCTGAATCATCATCCCCAGGGTCAGGATCAGGATCAGGCTCGGGAACAAACGCGTAATTACATTCAGTGCAAACTCCGTCGATAAAGGTATGAGGAACGACTCCACCGGATATAACCATCTTACATTTTGAACATTCAAATTGATGTATATAACAAGCATCAACCTCATAAACGTATTCAATGGCAAGTTCTCTAAGGTCATGACTAGAAAATAAATAGCCACAATCTATGCAAACACATCCATTGGAATTATGTTCTGTATTCACGATCGACCAGATATCACAAGAAACGCATCGTTGCGTAATCTCACTACATCTTGTTTCTTCATGATATTGATTAATCGATTCAGTTTTCCAATTATGAATATGCATGCCACAAACGCAATTTCCATCAGCATCTAAAGTATGCAATTCTTTTATTACAACATCGCCGCAATCATAATCATAAGCATAGCCTTCGTGCGGAATTTCACATTCGTAATATTTATAATGATATATATCATCAAGTGGTAAATACGATAGAACGTTCTTTAAAACACACTCAGTTTCAAAATCAGCAATAGAGCAAGTATCACAATATATATAACCTTCGGGGTGAATTTCAGTCATAGAATGTAATGGCATAACAAAAGTACTTCCTTTACCACAAGTACATACATATTCAATGCCACAATTTCTATGCGAATAAGGATCAGAATAAACCCAATTATTAACCGGAGCCCAGCAATATCTGCAATAAGAAGTAGAAGTTGCAGACAAGCTAACTTCATCCCAAACGCTTGCATTGCTAAATTTCCAAACCTCGAAGATCTCTCCGTAGCGAGAATATGCAAGCAAAGTTATTGTTATCAAATCTCCTTCAAAATCAAAATCATCAAGATAAACGTCAATATCATAAATAGCATTATGATCAAAATCACATAAACCGTCTTTTATAGCTTTATTTGTAACACCATCTTGCTTAGCTTCAGAAGAATAATTATGGACATCATACTCAAGAGTTTTATCCCCTTGAGTTATCTTTACAGCATATTTACGTACGCCACCATTAGTTAAAAACCATCCATATACACGAAGTTTATTGAAAGTTACACCTTCTTTAAATAACTCACTAAAACAATCCACCTGATAAGGTGCATCCTTAGAGCTCACTGAAAAAGGTGAAGTGATAATCAAATCACTATCAAAAGTTCCATAATCGTAATAGATTTTATTAATAAAAGTCGAATATTTATAATGACTATTACCGCTTTCGATAATAAAGGTTTTGTGATTACACTCAGAACAAACGTTATTCACGTAATTATGCGGAATAGTCTCATATTTTCTTTCCTGACAATAGAAACACTCATAAATATTTTCCTTACAATAATCCTCACTAGAAAAAGTAAGCGATTCGACTAAATTAAACTCATGTTCACAACCGCTATATTGATATCCGCACGAACAAAGGCCGGAATCATCAATAACGTGAGGAAACGACAAAAATGTGCTTTGAGAGCAAGAAGAACATTTATATTCAAGCAAGCAACTTTTATCGTTATAAGGAGAAATACTACTTAACTCTGTTTCACAAAGAAAAGTAGAACGAGAGCAATAACGACAGTATATAACGTCTTCGTTAAATAAAAGTCGCTTACTATGAATGCCTACAGGAAAATTATAAATTTTTAAAGCTTCATAACAGCCTCCATCATTGGAATATGCCAGCAAAGTTATTGTAACAAAATCTCCGACAAAATCGCCTAAATACACATCAATATCGTACAATAAATTATCATTACAATTATTGAATTGTTCAATATATTCACTTGGAACAGCGGAAGAATCTTGATAATCTGCATAATTGTATACATCGTATTCTTTTGAAATATTACTACCTTCGATTTCTACAGCATATTTATCAACGCCACCGGCAATTACAAAATAACCGCTGAAATTCAAAGAATAAACTTCCAAATATGCAAATTCCATAAAATTTATTATTGGGCAGGAATCGAATTCAGTACGTCCAATTTCAACAGACCAATCCGAAATAAAGCCTTTCTTATGCATAAATTTAATTTGATCCAAATATGAAACATATTCGGTTGAATCATTAAATTCAAGAGAAAATTTTGAAGTTGATGACGTTTCTTCAACAGCAAAAGTCGGAATGCTCAAAGAAGATAATACTATCAAAATAACCGAAATGATAGAAATTATTCTTTTAAATATATTTTTCATTTTGATTTATCCTTTCGTGAATTTATATTATTCATATCTTTAATAAAATAACTGTTCTGATATTGAAGCTCTTCTGCTGTTGCAACCGTTCCGGAATATTCAATATAATCATCAAATGATGATTCAGCTTCACGAAGACCGGGAGCGAAGAATCCGTAATGACAATCGGTCGCAAATCTATCCGAATACACTTTTTTATGAAGAAGGTGTATTCGTTCTTTTTTTGCTTCCTCATCCATCTTACCACTTTGAACCGAGACGTTAAGAACGTTGCATCCAAAGAGGTTATATTTGCGGCGGTATTCATTATGTATTGCGGACATTATATTGTGTGCAAGATACACCGGAAGACAAACGTCACCGCGCAAATATCGGTATTGAGTATAAAAATCCTGCCACTTCGGATAAACAAGATCGTGAACAAGCTCTTCGATAAAATACATCGGCATAAGAAGCTCAGTAGGATCCTTAGCATCAATATTGATGATCGAGAGAAGATCGCGCGTATCAGCTCCTAAAGATTCCGGACGTTGTTCATCAGAGACAAACGTTATAAACGGAAATCCGCAGATCGTTGCCTTATGGCGGCACATCTTCAGACCGTAGGCAAAAAGGTCATTTTTTTGATTTGTATTATCATCACCTTTTTTCAGATCCTGAAGCGTGACCTGATTGCCGCGCTCCTTGGCAAACTCGGAAAGACCGACAACACCGAATTCAAAAGAATTACGGCGCGGATTATTCGCGAGCATTTGCCTGCCGAGTCGAAGAATGTCATAATCAAGCACGTGAGACCTGCGAGAACGCGCTTCAGAGGCATCAGGAGAGCTTCTGAAGAGATCTGTGCTCCAAAGCGGAAAATTGCCACAGTCGCAAAATTCGTTGTCAACACGAACAGAATAATTTGATACGATCAGACTTGACTCAATAACGTAGATAAAATACAAACACGAATAATCGGAAAGAGCATCCCAGACATCTTTACACGTGAGATTATCATCGAAACGGTATCGGTATTGATCAACATCATATCCAAACATGTCGGCAGGATCCTCGCTCTGAAGGAAAGTATTTTCACATTCCCTGATAAAGTCTCTGCACGTAGTAAGATTCTTGATCTTCCCGGAAGAAATTGCTTCCTTGAGCTTGTCCTCAAGGTTGATCCATGGAAAATTTGGGAACTTCGAATCAAGCTCAAGCATGAGCTCAAGAGCCTTATTTCTAAATCTGATCTCAATAGAAATCAGGAAGCTTGTAAGAGCCGTTGTCTTACCGGTTCCCATGCTTCCGGTAAACATCATAATGAGAGGCTGACGTTCAATGAAAGATCTGTCAAGGTTCTCCCGGAACTCAAGCCGCTGATATCCAATATTTTTGCGAACAATGCATATAACAACGTATGCGGCGCAGATCCAGAAAAAGATCGACGCGCTAGAAAGAACGATAACCAGGTCGAATATCAGCTTATATATCTGGATCGGAACGTTCAATATATCGAAGCTGAAGGCAAAGTAAAAATACCATGCTAAAAATTCAATAGCTATCGTAAGCAAATTGAAATTAAGCAGCCATACAAAAACAAACGGAAACTTATAATATTTCCTTTGCCAAAAATGAGACACAAGATCCAAAACGAAATCTTTTGCAAGATGGATCTTCGGAAGTATTTTTTTTTCAAAAAACACAACCGCGCTGCTCTTACTTCCATGGGGATTTTCATTCGGCTTCAAGATAAGATATTTAACCACAAAAGGAGCTAACAAAAATAGCGGCGCCAACAGCAAAATGAATATCGATAAATCATTGAAAGAAACAAGCAGCTCTATAACGTAAGCCATAAAGCAATCGATATCGAAAACATATTCCCACATATCAGAAAGCTTTCGAAACAGTTCATCCACGTCGTAAGGCAGATATTTTAAAACGTCAAGATCCGGGAGAGCTGTCACAGTTACCGATATCTCTACTCCAAAGATCTGGCAAAAATAATATGCAACAGAAACACCAAAATCCTTCAGAGCCGCCCAAAGACGAACACATGATATACGGTATCTAAAGACAGGTGAACAATGCACTAATTATCAATACGCTAATTGATATTACGTGCTTATATTCTTTTTTTAGAAAATTAAATATTTTTTTCATTGTGACCTTCAGCAATATCTAAAGCAGAAAAACAAATAGCCCAAGAAGAATATTACCAAAAGCAATACTAAAACCTTCAGTATATTTCTAACTATCTTATTTTTCACTTCGAATACCTTTTCTTATATTTATTTGATTTACCACGATACTGCTTTTTGTAATTCTTGGATCTTCGATATCCGTTGTTACGCCTATACTGTTTTTTCTGAGCAGAACCGGAAGGAGATTCCGAAGAAGACTTCTTTTGTTTCTTTTCCGACTTTCTTTTTTTGATGTTTTCTGCGCCTTGCTTGGCTTTAGCTGACAAATTATCAATGCCGGTTTTAACAAGATTTCCCAAAGCGATTCCCCAAGCTTTCAATTGAGTAACAACCAATTGCATCAACTGCGTCAGCAAAGCCAAAACACTTGCGCCGAAACCGGGAATATATATGCAGGCTAAAACAAAAGCAGCGACTAAAAGGATAAATATTATCATAAGAACTACAACAGCAACAAATCGGCGCCAAGCAGAATCTTGATTTGCTTTGCCGGAAAGAATATCCTCTACAAAATCTTCCAAATCACGATCAGGATCGGTATTAGTGACATTGAAAAAACCATTTGACGGATCTGAAACAACGGGAATTGTTGTTTGTTTACCAAGCTTATCTTTGAATGTGAATTGAATTATATCAAAATTCAGATAAGTATTACCTTGAGATACAATAAAATGACCATCTATACCTTCGCCTTCGCATTTGAAAGAGTAATAATCAGGAGCGCAAGCATAACGAAGAATATAAACATCTTTTTGATTTAAAATAGAATCAACATAAAAATCATAAAATTCATCTTTAAAAATATCATCTATTAAAAAATTTCTTTCAAAATCTTCAGCCAAAATTACATCTTCGGATGTGATTTTTTCAATATATTTAACACCTTTTATATCTTCATAGTCTTCTGCATTCCCAAAACCAAACCACAAAATACGCAAAAGATCGTTATGAGTAGAAATAAATCCTTGAAGTGTAAAAGCATCATCAATATTACTGGTTTTACAAACATAGCCATCAGATTTTTCTAAATCAAAAAGATCAGCAGAATAACCAAGAACTTCGCCGGTATGATATGAAGAATTATAATCTTTAAAATATCTTTCTAATTCTGACGCTTTAACTAATACGTCACCATATTCCCAGCCATTTTCATAATCTTGATTCAAAAAAGCAGACGAAAGATATGAAATAGTTTCAGCAGAGCTATAATTTCTATCTAAAGCCAATTCATCACCGCGCTTACGACCGTAATACCAATAATAATCCTGTTTTCCGCCTATTGTACCAGGACGAAACCAGCTATTATTTATATCATAATCCCATTTATCATGATCAACCTTCTTGCCGACATCAGACAAAAGAATATTATAAGAATCGGTATTATCAGTAACAATAATAGGAGCTGTATAAAAGTGATTATATTCGTACTTTATAGAATACAAATTACCATATTTATTTTCAATATTTTGAGGTAAAGAAAAATATACACTATTAACTTGATTTGAATAAGGTACATCCAAATCATGAATTCCCAAGGAACTATTTCCAGTAAGATAAGAAACCTGATGAACGTCAACAGATATTGTTGTAAACTTATCGACCAAGCACGACAACGTTGATTTATCTCTAGATTCATAAGAAAGTCTTTTTCCGTATCCGCTGAACGTATATGTAATTCCGACGGAATAATCGGATATATCAAAATCCGATTCTCCGAGCTCGATGCCGGATATATCATAACGGCGAGAACCGTTATTGTTGTGATACACAAAATCGGGGGATTTGAAATTAACTTTATACTTAAAAACGGTTCCGTTACCGAATGAACTTTGCTTCAAGAATTTTAAAGAAAATTTTTCATACTCATTCGCAGTAATCTCACCACTGGTAGAACGAGACCACTGTGTAGCAAATTGAACCTTGCTGAGATCTGAAGAAAGAGACTTTCGAGAAGGATTATAAATATACAGATACAAATTATAATTTGAGCCAAATTCCTGACCTTCTTCAGAATAACCATATTCAGCAAAGTAAATTAAATATATTCCCGAATCGCTTTCGTCTACCGGAAAAGCCTCGGAAAGATTAGGATACAAAATAGAAAGATCAGTTTCAATACTTGTACCGTCAAGATTATATAAATCTTCGTTATCACTTGCCAGAGCCGACAATGGCATCAAAGCAGTGACAACAAATAAAACTGAAAAAATTAAACATATAATTTTTTTCATAAAATCCTCTTTTCCAAAATAGCTCCGAAAAAATCGGAGCTATTTTTATTAGATTAATAAAATTCTTTTGTTGCAATAATACCGCGAAAAGAATTTTATTACTTTGCGAAGAATTCTCCTGCTTCAGTGACGGAGACGAGACAAGGACGAGCATCAACGTCAATGTCCGCGCCGACGCAAGCAACAAGGACGATCTCAACTTCAGTTGCCTTATCGAGTGTAAACGTCTTATATCCGTCTACGGTAACGTCGTCAATGACGATATTGGAATTATCAAAATCAGCAAAAACAATATGATCAGCACCGGTTTCATCATCATATCTGATGAAAGAATAATAACTGGTCATAGTGGGCTTCTCGAAGCAAGTATAAGTATACGTGCCGGGCTGAAGCTCGACAGTGGTAAGAACATACTGAACGTCGGTCGCACCGGTAGCTTCCTTGATTTTACCGTTCATTTCGATAGTACCGTTCTTATTTTTGAAAGAAACGCCGGAGGGATGGCTATAAGATTCAAGATTTTCATAGCTGTTATAAAGAAGGTTATCTTCATTCAAATCACGCTGGAAAATTGTAGAGGGATCGAAATTCTGGAATCCGTCAGTAAGACGGGAACACGCTGCAACAAGGATGACGGTAATAAGCATACAGATTATTGCAAACACTATAGGGTTTTTCTTAATAAATTTAATCATATTTTTTCTCCTGAAATTTTATTTTTTAATATGTACTGTTATAATCGGAAACAGTTTCGCTTTCTATATCTGAAGAAACATCTTCAAGAGCATTGCGAAATTCTTCAAAAGATTCATGCGATATGCACGTCATATAATTGTTATAACTATCACCTTTTTTTTCAAAACCTAATATTCTACCTAATGAAGGAAATAATACTAAATAACCATCCTTTGGAATTACAAATTCATCAATTACAAAAGAATGAATTCCTGTAAAATATTCGACAGTAAAAATCACTTTTTCTATATCGTAATCTACATTAGGTCTAAGAATCAGACAAATATTGTTGAGATCCGAAATGGGAAAATGATATGTCACAGACTTATCAGTCAAATTATTTGCATAGGGCTCAAGCTCTCTAATACATTTGTAATAATAAATATCAAATGTTTGGTTTGTATTAAACGCTCCTTCAAGTATCATATCTGTAGACGGATAATAACCTTCAGAAGATAAATCTTCCAAAGCATATTTGAATTTAGCACCTTGTTTGATGGTTAAAGAAATAGACTTGTATAATTCGCGTTCTTTATACTCCCGATTTTCTTCATCATAATCGACTTTGAAAATATTGAGTAAAATTTTAATCGTTTCCCCTGAATCATTGTTATTCGGCGTATCCGGAACTTCAGTTTCCTTATCATCAGAATTCCGATCTTCTGTATCGGTTTCTTCAAACAATTCCAATTCCAACTTATCCGCAATCTCTCTTAAAAAATTAAACGAATAAGCGAAAACACCTATAATGAGAAGAATTGAAAAAAAGGTAATAATTAGATTCAAAAAAGATAATTTGTTATTTTTCATATTTACACCAAAAAAAACAGAGTATTCCAAATGGAACACTCTGTTTGGTTCACTTATTTTTTTATCGCTAATCTGCCATTTGAATAAACTAATTCTTTTTTACATCGATTACAAAAAAGCTGTAAAAATGAAATTGATTTATCAGTTTCAGCAAGATAAGCTAATTTTTTATTACATATAGGGCAACGTAAAACAAGAAGCTGATTGTCGCACATCACTTATTGCTTACAACTGTCAACTCAAACTTTTCGTTTTCAACGTATATTACAGCCTGAACAAAGCCATTGAAATCCACCTGAATTTCAAGAACATCGCCATATTCGGGAATATATCCATGCAACATCTGAGGATTGATCCAGAGCTCTTTAACGAAATACTTCTCGCCCACCTTGTAAACAACCTGAACCACAACAGAATCATAAGGATTGTTTGTTTTCTTACCTACACCGGTTTTTCTTTCAGAACTCATTACATAAACTTTCATTTTTCATTCTCACTTTCTTTTACATTTTCATTTTTTAATTTTGTTTTATTAATTTCTTTAGTTAATGATCGATATTGACGTTCTTTTCTCACCTTAAGATCACGATAATAAGGCGGTTCAATGTCCGGAATCTCCCCGGTGGAGGGATCCGGTGCGAAACCATAAAAATCATTGTCATTTAACGTGCAAAGCACGTCAGAAACGTCTTCCATGAACGTACCGTTCGTAAAACCGTTATTTTTCAATATTGACATTGAAGCAACCGAACCGCAAATGCGACGTTTGGTTTTTTCAATATTAGCGTGGTGCTCATGATCGCGCCACAGATCAATAATCCGCTTGTCATATTCCTCTATATAGCACTCGTTAATACGCTTCCACCAATACGACAGCTTTTCATCCTTGGTACCTTTGTTATCAACGAAACAAAGAGAAGTACCGGTGAGATAATTACAGATCTCACTACGTAAATTTAAGATCGAGAACAAACGAAAAAGCGGCAAATCACCTTTTTCATAAAAGCCCTTAAACACACCATTTTCAAAATATGCTTTTTGAAAACTGTTTATGTAATTATCACATGAAGAATAGAATTTCCTTTTTGTTTGAAATTCTACGTTCATTATCAAAGTTACCGGAGGAAGGTATTTATTCACCTTCTCACGAAGATGCTCAACGTTATCGGCATTAACAAAGCAACTTTCCCAAGCAGCTAACAACTCTGATTTAACATCTTCGTTGTGACCGTGCTCAAGATACCAATCGATTTTACCGATCAGAACACCGGTGACATAGCTTTTCATTTCATAAGCTCTAGTATAAACGTAATGATCGTATGAATTAATAAGCTTGTCCTTTAACCACTTATCAATGAAAAAAGCCTTATAGTTTTTTTCAACAACTTCACGCGATTTGTTATAAATTCTAACAAATATATCGTTGCTATTACGATGTCCGAAAGAAATATAGTCAATATCTATTTTCTTTCCGATCTCGCCGACTTTATGGTAAGTTCTCAGCTTACTTTTAAGCTTTTTTAATAAAAGCTCATCTTTAAAAAACTTGTATGGATTTTGGAGCAAATTAGTATGAAAGGCATAATCAAGACGGTTTTCATTCACTTCTGCAACATCGAGACCAAAAGCTTGAAGAAACCCTTCGATATATCGGAAGGATCTGCAAATTGCTTGACTTGCACCGGCTTGAACTAAGAATCGAGATCGAAGCTGTACTACGATTCTAGGAGTATACGGATTAGGAAGAATTGATGAAATGAATATGTCAAATTGCTCCTCGAGTCTAAGACAAAATTCATAATGAACAAACCTTGTAGTTTCAAGATTCAGACCGAAGAAATCAATGGTCTTTGAAGGGTATAAAGCCTTTTGTAATTTAAAACCTCTAAGCTGGTTGAGCAGAGCTTCTACACCTGGAGGACATTCATTATCATCTCCGAAAATTGAAACCGTATAATACAACGTATCTACATGGGCGCATACCTTCTCTTTACTTAAATTAAAATAACGGTCTTGCTCTTCCGGAGAAAATTCCCCGAAAATCGGAGACGCTTTTATTTCTTTTGGTATCATAAAAAGCAATCTCCTAAATAAAATTTATTTCATAAAAACTGTTTGGGGAAAATGGCATTTGCCCAAACGCTTTTTTATGACGAAAAGTTAATGAATACAAGGAAAAAACAAACAAAAAATAAAATTATGTAGGGGACGTATTACAATTTCGTCCCCCTCAACGGTTTTACCGTCTTTTTTTACCGCACCCCGTGGCCGCAAGCGGCGAAGGTTCGCCTTACTTGCAGGCCCACAAGGGCGCGGTTTGAAGGGAAATAACACTCGAAAAGTGTTATCAATAGAATTGTACATCAAGAGTTATTTTCAAAATGGCAAAAAGCTATTGCAATTTGCGAAAATATATGTTATAATGTAAGATGGTTTAAAATGCAAAAAAGAAGGAGGCGCATCGGGTATGGTTAAAATCACATACGTTGAAAAAGGCAGCCGCGCCGATGCCGCAGGCATCAAGGCTCTCGACAATTTAATAAGCATCAACGGCAGAGAAATATGTGACGTGCTCGATTACCGCTTTTTCTTGGCTGAGCGAAGCGTGACCCTCAAAATCGGACGTGAAAACGAAGAGCTTGAGGTAACTATCAAGAAGCAGCAGTACGACGACATCGGTCTTGATTTCGAGACTCCGCTTATGGACAAAAAGCACTCCTGCGAGAACAAGTGCGTTTTCTGCTTTATCGATCAGCTGCCCAAGGGTATGAGAAAGACCCTTTATTTCAAGGACGACGATTCCCGTCTCTCGTTCCTTCACGGCAATTACATTACTCTGACAAACCTTCACGACAAGGATATCGACCGCATCATCGAGATGCACATATCCCCCGTCAATATTTCGGTGCACACCACAAATCCCGAGCTGCGCGTTAAGATGATGCACAATAAGCGCGCGGGCGAGGTGCTCTCATATATGAAAAAGCTTGCCGACGCGGGCATTTCGCTTTGCGGTCAGATTGTGCTTTGCAAAGGGCTTAACGATGGCGAGGAGTTGGACCGCTCAATGCGCGATCTGAGCGAGCTCTTCCCTGCCATGCAGAGCGTTTCGATCGTTCCCGCCGGACTTACGAGATTCCGCGAAAAGCTATATCCTCTCGAAGGCTTTACGAAGGAGGACTCGGCGGCGGTCATCGAGCAGGTGGACAGATTTGCCAAGGAATTTGAAGAGAAGAACGGTAGCCGTATGTTCTTCTGCTCCGATGAATTTTATCTCAAGGCGGAGCTTCCTCTCCCCTCCGAGAGCTACTACGAGGGATATCCTCAGATCGAAAACGGAGTCGGAATGATCACCTCTCTCGTGACCGAATTCAAGGACGAGCTTGAGTATCTCGACGAATACCTTGAAGGCTACAAAGCTCCCCGTCATATATCGATCGCAACCGGCGTTGCCGCTTATGATACTATAAAAGCTATGGCAACCGATCTGGAGGCTCGCATCGAGGGCTTGCAGGTCAACGTTTACAAGATAATCAACAACTTCTTCGGCGAGACCATCACGGTTTCGGGTCTGCTCACCGGCAAGGATATTTCCGAGCAGCTTCAAGGCAAGGAGCTGGGAGACCTTCTTCTCTTCCCCTCAAACGCGCTCAGAGCCGACGGAGACCTTTTCCTCGACGATATGTCGCCCGAGGAACTTTCAGAAAAACTCGGTGTTCCCGTGTCTCCCTCAAGAGACAGCGGTGAGGGATTCATTTGCGACGTGCTCGGAGTCGAGCATAACACCGATTATTGATCAAAAACCTTACAATTTCTGCAGAAAGGCGGTTTAAAATACATGTCAAAACCCATTATTGCCATCGTTGGTCGCCCCAACGTTGGAAAAAGTACGCTTTTCAATAAGCTTATAGGCGAGCGCCGCTCTATCGTTGAGGACGTTCCCGGTGTGACCCGTGACCGTATTTACGGCGAGACCGAATGGTGCGGCAAGCAGTTTATAGTTATAGACACGGGAGGAATCGAGCCCAAGAGCGACGATATAATTCTCTCTCAGATGAAATTCCAGGCGCAGGTCGCCGTTGAGGATGCCGACGTTATCGTATTTATGTGCGACGTAAGAACAGGTCTTACCGCCAACGACCGCGATATTGCCATCATGCTCAAAAAGAGTGGAAAGCCCATCGTTCCCTGCATCAATAAGTGCGACAGCGTAGGTCACGTCCCCTACGAATTTTACGAATTCTACGAGCTGGGATTTGACCAAGAGCCTATTGCGGTATCCTCCGTACACGGCTCGGGAACGGGAGATCTGCTTGACGCTTGCGTAAGCGCTCTCGGAGAGTGGGATTACGAGGAGGTAGAGGACGACTCCATAAAGGTTGCCGTTATCGGTAAGCCTAACGCTGGCAAGTCTTCCATTATCAACAAGATGCTCGGAGAGCAGCGTCTTATCGTTTCCAACATTGCGGGAACCACCAGAGACGCCGTCGACTCCCCCCTTGAGAACGAGCACGGCAAATACACCCTTATCGACACCGCGGGAATCCGCCGTCAGTCCAAGATCAACGACAACATCGAAAAATACAGCGTGCTTCGCGCCCACATGGCGGTCGAGCGTGCCGATGTATGCCTTATTATGATCGACGCATCGGTGGGCATCACCGAGCAGGACGAAAATATCGCGGGAATCGCGCACGATTCGGGCAAGGCTTCTATAATCGTAGTCAACAAGTGGGATTCCATCGAAAAGGACAATTCCACCGTCAACGAATTTACCACCAGCATCCGCGAGCATCTTGCATATATGCCCTACGCGCCCATTATCTTTGTTTCGGCAAAGACCGGTCAGCGTGTTGACAATATCTTCGAGCGCATCAACTACGTTCACAATCAATCCACTATGCGCATCTCCACCGGTATGCTCAACGACGTGCTTGGTGAGGCAACCATGCGCACCCAGCCTCCCTCAGATAAGGGCAAGAGACTGAAGATCTACTATATGACCCAGATAAGCGTAGCTCCTCCCACCTTCGTAATCTTCTGTAACAACGCGGAGCTCTTCCACTTCTCCTATCAGAGATATCTTGAAAACTGCCTGCGCGAGACCTTCGGCTTTACCGGCACTCCCATAAAGCTGATAATCCGCGAGAGAGGCGACGAGAACGATAAATGATCGAGGTGTAAAAATTGAACCAAAACAATAATTTAGAAGAGATCCCGCGTGAGGAGCTCGAAAAGATATCAAGAAGGATATCAAATTTCGGCGCTATTCTTATTGCCGTCGCAATAATCGGCTTCTGCTTCGCTATTGCCAAGATAGACGATCTTACCGTTAAGATCATTATAGCAGTTATCGCATGCTTTGTCGGTGCTGTCGGCGCATTTCTTATGATAATCGCCGCCATCGGAACAAAGGATATGAGCAGACCGGATAATTTCTTTCTTTATAACACAAAGACAAAGGAGAATATAGACGTATCCGAGCTGACGGTGGACGAGGTCAGAAAAAGACTTATCAAATTTATGGCATCCTACAAGCATCGCGGAAAGCTTTACATCGGAGACCTTTTCGACGAAAGAATGCGAATCCCCGAGCATTTCAAGCCCCTGTTCTGCTATGAGCTGCTTTGTGAGCTTTGTGACGAAAACGGAGCTGATGCCGAAGCCTTCCTCTCCTTTGGAAACGAGTGCGCCGAGGTATTCACAAAATATCTTTCGCAGAGCGGAGACTATGAGCTGGCTATGAAGATTCGAGGATACATCACCGATTTTTCAAGCGGCAAGAAAAACGTTGAGGAGTTCAGACAGTATATTTTTTCCAAAAAAGCCTTTCTTGAAGAAAGAATGCTGCAGTATGCCACAAGCAACATCAAAAAGTTTGGATGACCATACCCCTTTGAAAGGAGTAAATTTATGTTTATAGATAATATCAAAATATTCGTGAAGGCGGGCAACGGCGGTAACGGTGCCATCGCATTTCACAGAGAAAAATACGTAGCCGCGGGAGGACCCGACGGTGGTGACGGAGGAAACGGAGGAAGCATCATCTTCCGCGTTGATCCCGGCTCCAACACCCTGCTCTCCTTCCGCTACAAAAGAAAATTCGTTGCGGGCAATGGCGGCGACGGCTCGGGCTCTAAGTTCCACGGCAAGACCGCAGACGACGTTTACGTAATGGTTCCCCCCGGAACGCTTATCAAGGATCCCGAAAGCGGCAAGATAATCCACGACATGTCGGAAAACGACGGCGCAGACTTCCTTTGCTGTCGCGGCGGTCGCGGCGGTTGGGGCAACAAGCATTTCGCAACTCCTACCCGTCAGACCCCCATGTTCGCAAAGAACGGTACCAAGGGCGAGGAGCGCGAGGTCCTTCTCGAGCTCAAGATGCTTGCCGACGTCGGAATCATCGGTATGCCCAGCGTTGGTAAATCCTCGATCCTTTCGGTCATATCCTCTGCAAAGCCCAAGATCGCCGACTACCACTTTACAACTCTCTCTCCTAATCTCGGTGTGGTCCACACCGGCGGCGAGACGGGATTTGTGGCAGCTGACATCCCCGGACTTATCGAGGGCGCGGCAGACGGCGCAGGACTCGGTCACGCATTCCTCCGTCACGTAGACCGTTGCAGACTTCTGCTTCACGTAGTCGACATCTCGGCTTTCGAGGGCAGAGACCCCGTCGACGATATAATTACCATCAACCGCGAGCTTGAGCGTTACAGCCCCGAGCTTGCAAAGCGTCCTCAGATCATCATCGCAAACAAGGTGGATTCTCTCGACCGTGACGTGGTGGATATCGACAGATTTGAGGCGTTTGTAAAGGAAAACGGTTGGGAAATGATGTACATCTCGGCATATCTTGAGGAAAACCTCAACGAAATGGTGGCTATGGTGGCAAGAAGACTTAAGGATCTTCCTCCCATCACTATCTACGAAGCAGATTACGACGAAAGCGAAAAGTTTGTTGAGGGCGGTAAGGAGACCACCATCACCTTCGAGGACGGCAAGTATATCGTTGAGGGCGACTGGCTCTATAACCTTATGGGACAGATCAACTTCAGCAACTACGAGTCACTCAACTTCTTCCAGAGAGTGCTGGAGAAGAGCGGTGTGTTCAAGGCACTTGAAGCCAAGGGCTGCCACGACGGCGACACCGTTTCTATTTACGATTTCGAATTTGATTACGTTAAATAAAATAGGAGGGCAATATGAACATCTGGCACGATTTCCCCGAAAAAGACATAACTCCCGGAGATTTCTCGGCGGTTATCGAAATATCCAAGGGTAGCAGCTGCAAGTATGAGCTCGACAAGGTGACCGGTATGCTCAGACTTGACCGCGTGCTCTACACCGCAACTCACTATCCCGCAAACTACGGCTTTATTCCCCGCACCTACGCAGACGACGGAGACCCCCTTGACGTTCTCGTTCTCTGCTCCGAGCCGATAGTTCCTATGACTCTCGTTCAGGTCTATCCCATCGGCGCTATGCGAATGATCGACGGCGGAAAGCAGGACGACAAGATAATCGCTCTCCCCATCTCCGACCCCACTTACCGCGGCGTAAAGTCGATCGACGAGCTTCCTCCTCACATATTTGACGAAATAATGCACTTTTTCATCGTCTACAAGCAGCTTGAAAATAAGCAGACCGCAGTAAAAGAGCTTTTCGACAAAGCAGAGGCAGAAGAGATAATCCGCCGAGCTATCGAGGACTATAAAAAACTGATAAACGGCGAGCTTAAATGATAAAAACAACACCGATGCAAGCGCATCGGTGTTGTTTTTTATTCAAAGAACGCGTGATTTCCTACCGTAAAGGCATAGGGTCTGTTCTTCGAGATCCACGAATTGGGCGCCTTCTTGGGATTTACGAAATAAAGTATGTCACTTGATAACGAATATCCCTCAAGACTCATCTTCGCGGCAATTATCGAATCCGCCGTAGGCGTATTGTATATCGTGCCGTTTGCCACGGGCGAAAACTGTGTGCCGTATTTGCGATCAAATATCACTCCGTAAATGGTATTCGGATATGCCGAAGAACGTACTCGGTTCAGTATCACGTTGCCTACCGCAAGCTTTCCCTTCATAGGCTCTCCGCGTGCCTCCGCAGAAATGATCCTCGCCAGCCAGAACACCTCGTCCTCGCGGTATACCTGAGAAGCCTTTTGAAGTCTTCTTGTGTCACCCGAGCTCACGTAGAATCCGTTTATATCGTCTCTCCACTGAACACGGGAATTGAGCGCCTTGGTCATTGGCAGTATCGGCACGTAGATCTCGCCGCCGAACTGAACTACCTCCCTGCCGGTGTAAAAATATCTGCCGTTTGCTACTATGTAGAAGTCGCCCGCGTGGGCTGTAATTTCAATATTCTCGCCCTCTACTCTCGCCGTCGCGGCATTTGCATTGTAGGAATATGTAAACATTCCAAGCCAATCGGCGAAGGCAAACATAGGCACGTAGGTTATTCCGCCCAGATTGAAGACCCTGCCGCGGAGCACCTGCCGCCCGTTTACGTTCAGATTGATACTGTACGCGCCCGAAGGTATTGCGCGCGAATCGGCTGCGCGAGAGAACGTCTCTCCGACCGATGCCTCTGTCTCATATATCCGGGCATCGACGTAATTATCTGCCCCAAGCACAGGAAGGATCGGAAATGTCGCAGCGGAAACTCCTATTGCCAATAGCATTGCCATAATTCTTATTTTCATTGTCACTAAATTTTCTCCTTTCACTGTTATTGGCACAATCTATTGTAACATAAGACAAAGGGTGGTTCAAGGCACAAATTCTGTAAGTAGAAGATACATTTTCCATTTTTGCGCTGTTTATGGGCTTTTTTATCAATTATTTCCTTCAATTCTAAAAATTACATTACGGTTCAGGCTTTAAAAGCTTATAAATTTTAACTCTTCGGGCAAAATAATATCGGGCAATGCGCCCGATCTCTTTTCTTGAACCTATTTTTATAGATTTCCTTTAAATTATTTCTTTAACGGTCAGCAAGGATGGCTATATGACGTTCAATAGCTTAACTAAACTTTTTAAACGCCGCAGACGCAGATTTCGCCTGCTTTTGCTGGCATGAATAGATTTTCGGAGTGTTCTCCGCCCCGCCCTTACTCCTTTCCCAAAAATATTTTTATTTGCGGAAATAGGACTTGACAAGGACGGGGTTTTTTGTTATAATATATCGGTAATCAAAAAAATCCATACTTCATCGAGGTGTGTGCGCACTGCTTTCTTCGAAAGCCGGAAGCGCGCGACGTTTGGGAGCATGCAGGCGGTTTCCTGCCGTGAGTTTTCCGAAACGCTGAAAACCCTTGTAAACATTGACTTTTTCGGCTGTTACCATTTTCAAAAAAACACCGACAAAATGTTTTGACCACAGATTTGACCACTTACGGAAATTGACCTAAAATCGAATATTTTTCACACATCGAGGTGTGGCGCAATTGGTAGCGCGCTAGCTTTGGGAGCAGGACACCGACTCCCTTCACCGCAAAAATCAAAAATGCCGAAAAGCCTTGCAAACACTGACTTTTTCGGCACTGCACTCTCTCGTATATTTTTCAAAAATAACGGTTTGACCACATGTTTGACCACTTGCAAAAATCAATCGTTTGTGGTATAATTAAATAAATCGGGGCGTGGCGCAGTTGATAGCGCGGGTGGTTTGGGACCATCAGGCCGCAGGTTTGAGTCCTGTCGCTCCGACCAAATTTGGCTTTGGGAAGCAATTTCCGAAGCCTTTTTCTTTGGTTACTGCGACTCAAAAATTGAAGGCTGACGATTGATTTTCGTCAGCCCTCGCTCTTTAATATCATCCCGACAAATTGGAATTTGTTGGGACAGTTGTTACTTGAGTATCAACTCGCTATAAATCGGATAGGTCGTTTTATCCTTTTCTGTTATTTCTCTCAATACTTTGCAAGGGACACCGACGGCTACGACATTGCTTGGAATGGATCTGGTAACAACACTTCCTGCACCTATCACCGTATTATCGCCGATTTCTACTCCTGCAAGGATGGTACAACCTGCCCCGATCCATACGTTATTTCCGACCTTTATTGGCTTTGCTATCTCCACACCTGCTTTTCTCATTTCGGGATCAATGGCGTGTTCCGCTGTTGTGAAGCAGCAGTTGGGGGCGATGAAAACATTATCGCCAAAACTAACGCCTGCACCGTCTTGGATAATAAGATTGTGATTAGCATAAAAATTTTCGCCGACAGTTATATGATAACCGTAATCGCACCAAAACGGTGGAACAATTATTGTATCCTTTCCCATCTCTCCCAACAACTTTCGAAGTATTTGTTGCTGTGCCGCGTTATCATTGGGGCAAAGCTGATTATAGCGATAGCACATTTCCTTTGCTTTGCGTATTTCTTTTTCATAGGCAGAATTGTAACATCCCTGAAAAAAGCAATTAATGGGTATGATCGGTTTATCGCTCATAATTGATATCCTCCGTCAAATTCTTATTTCTTGTTGAGTTTATTATATCATATTTTTATGAACTTTTCAACCGATTTGGCTTTTCTTTGCTTTCAGCGATGCAAATTTTGAGGGCTGACGGTTTGTTTTCCGTCAGCCCTTTACCTGTTTAACTGCTCGACAAATTGGAATTTATCAATCTAACTCAATGTTAATCTCGTATTGGTCATCAATGAGAATAAAGTTTGCATTATGCTTTTTCGCAAGGTCGAGGACTTCTGCATTATCTGCCAATACACTCTCCATTGTACACCATTCATCAT
>JBGVHJ010000106.1:0-5445 GCA_045122255.1 Eubacteriales bacterium
TCAACCTTGTTGCCGTTGCCGTCGATCTTGATGATCATGTCGGGGGTCATGTAGCCCTTGGATACACCGGTAGGGGTGCAGTAATACTCGTTGGGGCCAACCTTAACGGAAATGTTACCGTCGTTTGCTGCTACGAAACCGTGATCGTAAATTCTTTTACCGATGTCGCAGATTTCCTTTTTGATTTCAAAAGATGATTGTGCCATTTTTTTGTATTCCTTTCACAAATTTATTTCAATATTTTTGCTTACTGAATTATTTAACCAGCTCGTAGGTATCGGAAGCGATCATGAATTCCTCGTCGGTGGGAATTACGACTACCTTTACCTTGGAGTCGGGTGTGCTGATGAGCTTGTTCTCGCCGCGGGTGGACATATTTACTGCCTCGTCCATCTTGATGCCGAAGAACTCCATGTTGTCGCCGATAAGCTGGCGGGACTTTGCGTCGTTCTCACCGAGACCTGCGGTGAAGATAAGAACGTCCATACCGTTCATTTCTGCAGCGTAGGAACCGATGATCTTCTTAGCCTGACGAACGAGAAGCTCCATAGCGAGAGCCGCTCTTTCATTGCCCTCGTCAGCCGCTGCCCAAACGTATCTCGCGTCGTTGGAAACGCCGGAAACGCCGAGAAGACCGGACTTCTTATTGAGCGCGTCGTTTACCTCGGAAACGGTCATGCCGCTCTGCTTGCAAACGTACTCAATGATAGAGGGGTCGATAGTACCGCAACGGGTACCCATGGGAAGACCTTCCTGGGGAGTGAAGCCCATAGAGGTGTCAACTGCCTTACCGCAATCAACGGCGGTGATAGAGGAGCCCGAACCGATATGGCAGGAAACGATCTTGGTCTTGTTTATATCAAGTCCGAGGAATTCGCAAGCCTTAGCGGAAACGTAGCGGTGGCTTGTTCCGTGGAAGCCGTAGCGGCGAACGCCGTACTTCTCGTACCACTCGTAGGGAAGGGGATAAATATAAGCCTTGGGCTCAAACTCAGAGTAGAAGGAGGTGTCGAATACACCTACGTGGGGGATCTTATCCATCAGAGCCTTACAAGCGGAAACACCCTTGAGTGCGGGAGGACCGTGGAGGGGGTTGATGGGGATGATCGACTCGATGTAGTTGATCTCTTCCTCGCCGAGGATGCAAGACGCAGAAAGCTTGCCGCCGTGAGCGAATCTGTGACCTACCGCGCTGATCTCGTCGACGCTTTCGATAACGCCGAGCTCGGGATCGGTGAGGAGCTTGAGCACGAGGGCGATAGCCTCGTTGTGGGTGGGCATGGGGTAGTCGGTTTCGTAATTTTCCTTGCCGGGGCGCTTGTGAGTGATAGCACCGGTAAGTCCGATCTTTTCGCACAGACCCTTAGCCAAAACCTTGCCGTTCTCCATATCGAAAAGCTGATACTTGAGAGAACTGCTTCCGGCATTGATAACCAGAATTTTCATAGTTTAGACCGTTCCTTTCTTTGCGAGTCCGCCAAAAGGGCATAGGACGCGCTATATTGAAGTTTAAAAATAGATTATTGTGATATTTGCCGAATTTCACATAAAAGCGGCAAAAATCGCTCTACATCATATATTATACCAAATTTATTGCATTTTGGCAATAGGTTTGGTGAATTTAGATGTAAAATAGTGTACGAAATTGGAGGGGCATTTTTTTGCAAAATTTATAAAAAAATGCCACTGACAAAAAATTAACTCTCTATTGTGATAAATAATTAACATTCATCGCCTAATAATTACCAATATTTACTAAAATTACAATTTATGTCAGTAATCCACATTGATAAAAATTTATCGCATTTTCCTTGGAAAAACAGGGATTTTCGTGCTATTTTCACATCTTCAAAAAAATTTGAAATACCTATTGTAATATATTGAAAAATTTGGTATAATAAATATATATTGCCTGCCTATAGGAGGTTTCGAGTGTGAAAAAGCTGTATAAAAATGCACATATTTATGCGGAATTGAATACGGGTGAGCGATCTTTGGCGCACGGTTGGCTTCTTACCGACGGCGAGATCATTTCTGCGGTCGGTTTTGGTGAGCCTGAAGGCGGTTTTGGCGAAATTGACAAAATTGTCGATCTTGACGGAGCGTGCCTTGTCCCGGGCCTTATAGACGTTCACACTCACGGACGCGCAGGCGGAGATTTCAATACCGCCGACGTTGATATGATGGTAAAAATGTCGCGCTCCTATCTTGAAAGCGGAGTGACGGGTCTTTTGCCCACTCTCGCGTCGGATACTCTCGACGGACTTCACCGCTCGGTTTGCAATATAGCCGAGGCGAAGAAGCAAGGAGCAGATAACTTTATCGGTGTGCATCTTGAGGGTCGATATCTTAATAAAAAGAGAAGAGGCGCTCATGCGGAGAGCCTTCTGGCGCCCCTTGACGGCGATGAGGTCGGTTCTCTTATAATAGAAATGAAAAAAGTGGGCAGAGCACACGTCAGCGCGGCGCTTGAGCTTGATGAGAGCGGTGAGTTTACACGAATCGCTAAGGATGTCGGCGCAACTTTGGGTCTTGCTCATTCGGATGCAACCTATGCGGAGGCAGAGGCGGCATTTGAAAACGGCGCGACCGCTCTGACTCATACATATAACGCTATGTCGCCCTTCCACCACAGAGACGGCGGCGCGGTGGGCGCAGGTCTGCTTAACGATAACGTGTATTGCGAGCTTATCGTTGACGGCTTTCACGTTTCTCCCGAGGCGGTCAGATTGGCATATAAAATGAAGAAGGATAAGCTTGTGCTTATCACAGACTCGATGGAAGCCACGGGAATGGCAGACGGAGAGTACAGCATCGCAGGTCTTCCCGTGATAGTTAAGGACGGCAAGGCGAGAACGGTAGAGGGAGCTATTGCGGGCAGCACGCTCTCACTGCTTGACGGTGTGAAAAATCTTGCGGGCTTTGCGGGGATCACCTTTAATGATGCTCTGTACAATGCCACCGTAGCTCCCGCAAAAATGTTGGGTATATTTGATAGCGTCGGCTCGCTTGAGGTGGGCAAAACGGCAAATATGCTCGTGCTTGACAAAGAATTAAACGTCCTGGAAGTCATCTTAAAGGGCGAGAAAATATAAGAAAGGCACCTGCCCATTCGCAGGTGTAAGGTAAAACAAAATGGAAAAGTATTACATCACAACGGCGATAGCCTACGCATCCAAGAAGCCCCACTTCGGCAACACCTACGAGGCGATAATGACCGACGCTATGGCTCGCTACAAGAGACAGATGGGCTTCGACGTATTTATGTGCACCGGTACAGACGAGCACGGTCAGAAGATCGAGGATCTCGCAAAGGAAGCGGGAATCACTCCTAAGGCTTACGTTGATAACGTAGCAGGCGAGATAAAGACCCTTTGGGATAATATGAACGTAAATTACGACCATTTTATCCGCACTACCGACGATTATCACGAGGCGGCTGTTCAGAAGATATTCAAGAAGTTCTACGATAAGGGCGATATATATAAAGGAAAGTATGAGGGCTGGTATTGCACTCCCTGCGAGTCCTTCTTCACCGAGACTCAGGCAGAGGGCGGCAAGTGCCCCGACTGCGGCAGACCCGTGCAGAAGGCAGAGGAGGAGGCTTACTTCTTCAAGATGAGCAAGTATGCCGACAGACTTATGGAGCACATCGAGAGCCATCCCGAATTCATTCAGCCCGAGTCGAGAAAGAAGGAAATGGTAAATAACTTCCTTAAGGTAGAGGGCGGTCTTCAGGATCTCTGCGTTTCGAGAACCTCCTTCTCTTGGGGTGTTCCCGTTGATTTCGACACAAGACACGTAACCTACGTATGGCTTGATGCGCTGACCAACTATATCACCGCTATCGGCTTTGATCCCGACAAGTCTTATGAGGAGCAGAGCGAGAAGTTCAGAAAATACTGGCCTGCGGACGTTCACGTTATCGGTAAGGATATTCTCAGATTCCACACCATCTACTGGCCTATCTTCCTTATGGCGCTTGATATGCCTCTGCCCAAGCAGATCTTCGGTCATCCTTGGTTCAACTTTGGTGCGGACAAGATGAGTAAGTCTCGCGGAAACGTTATATATGCAGATGAGCTTGCAACAAGATTTGGCGTTGACGGCGTAAGATACTACGCGCTCTCCGAGATGCCCTTCGCAAACGACGGAAGCATTACCTACGAGACCGTTATCAAGAGATTCAACACCGACCTTGTAAATAACCTCGGAAACCTTGTTAAGCGTACACTCGACATGCAGAAGAAGTATTTCGACAAGGTGGTTCAGGCGCCCTGTGAGGTGGAAGAGCTTGACGGCGAGCTGAAGGATGCTTGCGTTAAGGCTTACGACGGACTCGTCAAGAATATGGATGCCTTCAAGGTCGCGGATGCTCTCGAGTGCATTTTTGAGATGCTGTCCCGCGCTAATAAGTATATTGATGAGACCACTCCCTGGACACTTGCCAAGGACGAGAGCAAAAAGGCAAGGCTTGGTACGGTTCTCTACAACCTCCTTGAGGCTATCCGTTGGGGCGCGGTAATGCTCCTGCCCTTCATTCCTGAGACCGCAGAAAGCATTCTTGCTATGCTTGGCACCGACAAGACCGCTTACACCACTATCGGCACTGCCGACAAGTTCGGAGCTATCGAGGCAGGAAGCGTAGTTGGCGACTCCAAGGTGCTCTTCGCAAGAATCGACGAGGCGAAGATGCTTGCCGAGCTTGAGACCGAGATGGAAGCCAAGAAGGCGGCTGCTGAGGCTGCGGCAAAGGCGGCGGAGATTCCCGAAAAGCCCGAGGGCTGCGCTCTTATCGGCATTGAGGACTTTATGGGAGTTGAGCTTCGCACCGCGAAGATACTTGAGTGCGAGAAGGTGCCGAAGGCAAAGAAGCTTCTCAAGCTCCAGATCGATCTGGGATATGAAAAGAGACAGGTGGTTTCGGGCATCGCTAAATGGTATCAGCCCGAGGATCTGATCGGTAAGAAGATAATCGTGGTTGCTAACCTTAAGCCCGCAACCCTTTGCGGAATTGAATCTAACGGTATGATACTCGCATCGGGCGAGGAGACTGTAAGAGTCGTCTTCCTTGATAAGGATACCCCTCTCGGTGAGAGAGTAAGATAATTGTTAATACGGGTGGGGGAAAACAAATTGTTTTCCCTCATTTTGTCAAATTGCAGTTTAGTGGGGAGAATAGCCTTCTCCAGCGGAGAAGGGGGACCACGCAGTGGTGGATGAGGAGATCATTTGCAGATTTATAAGATGGCTTTACAACCGACCTCACCCATAACAATCCCTTTTAGAATAGCGCTATTGGTGAAAATCTTTTAAGACATTTTATCCATTAAATGGCGATCTCCTCATCCACCACTGCGTGGTCCCCCTTCTCCGCTGGAGAAGGCTATTCTCCCCACTAAACTGCAATTTGACAAAATGAGGGAAAACAATATGTTTTCCCCC
>JBGVHJ010000107.1:0-10453 GCA_045122255.1 Eubacteriales bacterium
TTGCCACTTTCGACCTCATCTGTGAACCATGCGAACGTTGTACCCAAAAGCATCGAGAAGCAAAGGAACAACGAAAGCACACTCATCAGAAGAGCGCCTTTAGTGCTGCGTCTTTTAGTCATGATAATGACCTCCTTAAAATGTTATTTTTCACTTTTCAGTGAAGTATATATAAATATACAAGATAATTATATAACTAAACAATGGAAATGTCAATAACATTTATGTTTTTTTACAAAAAAACGAATAAACAAAAAAATTTCAATATTTTTAGTGCTTCAGGCATTTCTCACATTCCCCGATCCTGCTCTTTCATAAAAAAACATCCCCGTTCAAACAAACGGGGATGAAATCAATAAATTTAAAGCACTCTTCTGAAGCCTCTGTTATACCTTGCGCGAATAATGGGAAATGCCACTAAGTTTATAACCATTCGTATAAGCCACGATACAAGGAAGCAGAAGGTCACCATAAAGAATCGCTCATAGGTCGGGTGATCCGCGTAGAACGGATATATTCCCTGCATCCAGATAATTCTGAACACGAAGACCGAAAAGATCGAGTTTACGGCGCTCAGCGTCGAATAACCGTGAGCCTGCAGGGCGCTTCCGTAAATGTTGTTAATACATGCTACAAAATAGAATAGCGAGGTACAGGACATTCTGACAAGTCCGAATTTTATAGCCTCGGCTTCGTCGAATCCGACGATAAGACCGAGCCAGAATTTGCCCGTGAAGAAAGCAATAGCACCAACTATTCCTCCGATCACCGCGGACAGAGCCAGACATTGATAAAACGACTTTTTCACTCTGTCGGGCTTGTTCGCTCCGATATTCTGACCGATAAAGGTAGCTGCCGTGGTAGCAAAGGGGCCCGAGGTAGCCGTTATAATATTCTCTATCGTTGAAGCCGCGCCGTTACCCGCCGTGCCCGCAACGTCAAATGCGTTTACGGCAGAGGTTATCTGCAGATTTGAAAGTGGGAAAAGCGCGTTGGTCAGCATCATAGGCAGACCGTAGCGAAGAATGCTTCCAAGAGCCTTGCCCGAAAACCTCATTTTTTCAATTATAACGCGGCAGGGTCCATCCATTCGCAAAAGACGGAGAGCCACAAGCCCCGCGCAGATGATCTGCGAGACCGCGGTAGCGGTCGCAACCGCAACCACCTTTTGCTGAAGAAAAATGCAGAGGATGATATTGAGTATAACGTTTGTCACACCGCCTATCATTACGTAATACAGCGGTCTTTGGGTGTCTCCCGCGGCATTAAGCACCGCCGCGCCGAAATTGTAGAACAAAATAAAGGGAGCGGCTATGACGTATATTCTTATGTAGAGCAATGCCCCGTTAAAGCAATCGGTGGGACAATTGGTTATGTCAAGAAACCACGGAGCAACGTTAAAGCCCAATATCGCGATGACTATGCCTATTGCGATGGAAAGAATAAGCGAGGTATCGGTGGTTTTTCGGACGTTTTCATGGTCGCGCGCGCCTATCTGACGGGCAAGCACCACTCGCGCTCCGCTTGCAATACCTACAAAGGAGGTAACGAGCAACGAGACCACCGAGTTGGTCGCGCTGACCGAAGCCACGGCGACCTCGTCTGCCATATTTCCCAGCACAACGATATCGATAGCGTTAAAAAGCTGCTGAATAAGCGTGCTAAGCACCAGCGGCAGGGCATATTGAAATATTTTGGGAAGCAATGCGCCCTCGGTCGCATCGATGCTTTTCGCTTTTAAGAAATTCATTTTCAAATCCTCTGGTTATCTGCCTGCACTTGAATTTCGTACAGGTCCGATATATAAAACATCACAAAAATGCTCTAAATGCGCCGCCGTCCAACGACAGCGGCGCAAAATATGTAAAATTACTCGATTACGATGGTTTCAACGTATCCTGCGATAAGATCGCTCTTTTCGCTGATATCGCCGTTAAGAGCCATGAACGCTACTACCCAGATCGCATTGTCGTCTTCATAGATGTAAGCTTCAACGCTGAAGGAGGTTCCGTCGGACTCCTGAGAGTAGGTTACAGTGGGAACACCGTTCTTCTCGGAGATGCTGCCACCCATCTGTCTTGCGTATTCATTGACGTATCTGTAAAGCGAGAACTCATTGTTAGGATTGGGAGCCTTGGTGGGGATAACGATCAATCCGTCGATGAGGGAGATGTATGCCGCAAAGGTCTCTACATCTTCGCCTACGGGAACAGCGGAGGTAAGGTCAAAGTACATAGAGTTGAGCTCGATGGAGAAATTGTCGAGGGTGAATGTCTTTGCGCTTCCGCAGGAGGTAAGCGAGAATACGAGGGTGAGCATAAGTACTGCTGCGAGTGTGAGAGTAAGGATCTTCTTTTTCATTGTTGTTTTTCCTTTCTGTCTTTTTTATTTTTATTTCGACGAAAACTTGTAGACCGTCTTATGGCAATAGGTTTCACCTACGTCAAGAGTACAGTCCGTGAAATTTTCGTGATTTACGCTGTCAGGCATATTTTCGGTCTCAAGGCAGAACATATTCTGCTTTGCCTGAGGATAACCGCCCTTGAAGGGATGTGCCTCGTTGTTGAGGAAGTTACCCGAATAGAACTGAACGGCGGGCATATTGGTATACACCTCCATAACTCTTCCGCTCTTAGGCTCGTAAACGCGCACGCGCGCCTCTGCCATGGGGTCTTCCCTCTTTACGAAATTGATGCAGTGATCGTAGCCGCCCGCGAGAGCGAGGGGCTCGTAGGAAAGATCGAAGTCCTGTCCGATCCTCTTGGGAGTGCTGAAATCAAACGCAGTTCCCTCTACAGGTATCATTCTGCCCGTGGGGATAAGAGTGTCGTCGGTCTCAAGGAAGCTCTCGGCATCCATCCACATTTCGTGATCGAAGATCTTGCCCGAGGCGAAGCCTGCGAGATTGAAATAGGTATGGTTGGTGAGATTGAGCACCGTCTTTTTGTCGGTGGTAGCCGTATAGGTCAAAGAAAGCGCATTATCCTGGCTCAGCTTATAGACCACGTTGACGGTCAGCGTGCCGGGGTAGCCCTCTTCTCCGTCGGGAGATACGTATGTAAGAGACAGCTCACAGCCGTCAGAAACAACTCTTGCCTCTGCGTCCCACACCTTATGGGAAAATCCGACCTCGCCTCCGTGAAGGTGGTTAGGGCCGTTATTAATAAATAGGTTGTATTCCTTGCCGTCAAGGGTGAATTTTCCGCGGCAGATCCTATTTCCCCAGCGACCGATAAGCGCGCCCTGATAGCCGTCGCCCTCGACGTAGTCGATGAGATCGTCGTAGCCGCCGACGATATCGGTCAATTTGCCGCATCTGTCGGGCACGAGCAGCTTCTGTATTGCGCCGCCGAAGGTAATGATGCTGACACTCATGCCGCTGTCAACGGTCAGGGTATACATATCAACGTCATTGCCGCCCGTAGTGCCGAAATATTTCTTTTCTATGTTCATTTTGGTTTCTCCGTATGTATGGCGGAAGGATCCGCCTGCTCGTTTAACGATTCTTACTGTTGATTGCTGCATAAAGACCGCAGAATCATTCATCGTATCCGTTGGGATTTTTGGTCTGCCAGTTGTTTGCATCGCGGCACATCTCAAAGATACCGTTCTCCGCAGTCCAACCGAGAACCTCGCGAGCCTTGGTGGGGTCTGCGTAGCATGCGGCAATGTCACCGGGACGGCGACCTACGATCTTATAATTGACCTTGATGCCGGTTGCCTCCTCGTATGCCTTGACAACGTCAAGAACCGAGTATCCGGTGCCCGTACCGATATTGAAATAATCGATGCCGTGAGCCTTTTCTATATACTGAAGTGCCTTGAGGTGAGCCTTTGCAAGGTCAACGACGTGAATATAGTCGCGGACGCCGGTTCCGTCGTGTGTATCGTAATCGTTACCGAAAACGCTGAGCTGAGGAAGCTTGCCAAGTGCCACCTTGGTGATATAAGGCATAAGGTTGTTGGGGATTCCGTTGGGATCTTCGCCGATACGACCCGAAGCGTGTGCACCGATAGGATTGAAGTAACGGAGAACAGAGATGTTCCACTCGCTGTCCGCAGTGTGGAAATCCTTCAGAATGCGCTCGATCATAACCTTGGTCTCGCCATAAGGATTGGTCGCGTTACCAACACGCGCGGTCTCCTTGATCGGCACCTCTTCGGGGTCACCGTAAACGGTTGCCGAGGAGCTGAAAACGATGGTCTTTACACCGTGACGGCGCATAGAGTCGCAAAGAAGGAGAGTTCCGGTCACGTTGTTGTGATAGTACTCAAGAGGCTTTGCAACGCTCTCGCCTACCGCCTTAAGACCTGCGAAATGGATGCAGGAATCGATATCGGGATTCTCCTCGAAAATTCTGTCCATAGAAGCCACGTCAAGAAGGTCTGCCTTGTAGAACTTGAAGTCCTTGCCCGTGATCTCGCGGATACGGTCAAGCACGACGGGCTTACTGTTGGAAAAGTTATCCATAATGACTACTTCGTAGCCTGCATTTAAAAATTCAACCGCGGTGTGAGAGCCGATAAAGCCCGCACCGCCCGTAATAAGAACTGACATAATAATACCTTTCTTTATATGCTGTTGATGGTTTCAAATTTTGATTTATCGGGGAGAAGTGAGTGCAGAATGCAGAGTGCAGAATGCAGAGTTATGGATGATTTTCGCTTGAAGCGAAAATCTACAATTATTAAAATTGTTTTATTTGTATAGCAAATTCATTGAAGAAAACCGACGAAGGAGGTTTTCAACCACAACTCTGCACTCTTAATTCTGCACTCTGCACTTCCCCTACAAATTGCAATTTATATGTATTTTTCCACGATTGCCTTCATTTCATCCATCTTTGCTTCCATATCTGCAACCAGCTTGAACTGATTTCTCGCGCGGTCGAGATTGTGATTGGGATGAGCAACTCTGAAGTAAACGTCACCGTCAAGATAGTCGGAAAGGAATCTGATTCCGGTCTCGTATGTAAGGATAAGCGCGCCCATAGGAAGAGCTCTTATCTCACTCTCGCTGAGGCTGCCCTCAAGTCCCTCGATAAAGCCCTTTGCATAAGCCTCAAACATATCGAGTCGGCAATATACCTTGGAAAGATCGGTCTCGTCCTCGGCGGCGCTGGATGCTCCGAAACGGATACTGTCGCCGAAATCGGCAAGAACGCTTCCGGGCATTACAGTATCAAGGTCGATAACGCAGATTCCCTCGCCCGTAGCTCTGTCCATCATAATATTGTTAAGCTTGGTGTCGTTGTGAGTAACGCGGAGAGCAAGGCTTCCGTCTGCAATGCTCTTGTTGATAAAGGAGGTGATCTCCTTTCTGTCAAGAGCGAATTTTATTTCATCGGGAATAAGATGCGCTCTGCCCGACTTGTTCTCGGAGATCGCCTTTTCAAGATTCGCGTATCTCCACTCGGTATTGTGGAAATTGGGAATGCTTTCGTGAAGCTTGCTTGCATCGAAATCGGCAAGCTGTCTCTGGAACTGTCCGAAGGCAAATCCGACCTTTGTAAACATTTCGGCTGACTCTACCTGCATATAGCAATCGCTGTCCTCAACGAAATCGTACATTCTCCAGTATATTCCGCGGCGGTCTACGTGACCCCACTTGCCGCTCTTTGTCCAGATAACGTTGAGCGCGCGGCGATCGGGATCAATTCCCTTCGCCTCAAAGCCCTTGCGGATATGCTCGGTTACACCGACTATATTTTCCATAACCTCATCGGGCTTTTTGAAAATATCGGTATTGACCATCTGCATAACGTATCTCTTACCGTTTTCGCAGGTAAGAAAATAGGTTCTGTTTATATGTCCGTTGTGGCATTCCTCGATATGAACCACCTTACCATCAATGGCAAAGTGATCTGCCGAGGTTATGATCTCATTATCAGTTAAGTTAAAATCCTTCATTTTTCACCTCAAAAAGTTATTTCCAAAGCTTATGGGGATATTCGCCGCTGTCCATAAGGCTTCTGAGTGCCGTCTTGACACCCTCTTTGTCCTCGGAATATGTAACTCCGTACCACGCGGCGGTGGTGGAATATACGCGTGCGGTGCATTTGCCTGCCTTCATCATATCGTCAACCGCTCCGGGAAGATAATATTCGCTCTTCAGCTCTTTTCCCTTAGCGGAGGCAAGGAACGCGGCAAATCCCGCCTTCAGCTCGCCGAATATAGCAGGTGTAAGTCCCCAACAGTTCATCGAAACGACGGTGTCGCCCGAAAGAGCCTCCCATTCGCCATTATCGTTAAGATAAAGCGCGTCAGAGCCGTTGGTCTTTATCTTGGTAAGCTCGGTAATAGACGAAAGCATGCCCTTATCGTCGGTCTCGCATCTGCCTCTCGAAACGGTTCCGTTTTCGGTGAGAGTGTTGCGGAGAACGTAGCCTATCATACAGTAGTCGGTAGAGGTAACGTCAATATTTTTAAGATGCTCTGCAAGCTTCATGAATGCGTCTCTGCCGTAGAAATCATCTGCATTTATAACCGCAAAATTGTCCTTAACAAACTCCTCGGCACAAAGAAGAGCGTGGGAGGTTCCCCAAGGCTTCTCTCTGCCCTCGGGAATAGCAAAGCCCTCAGGGATCTTGTCGAGAGCCTGGAATGCGTATTCCACCTTGATATAAGGCTCAACGCGCGCACCAACCGTCTCGCGGAAGGCATCGTAATTCTCTTCCTTTATGATGAAAACGACTTTGTCAAATCCCGCCTTTACCGCGTCGAATATTGAAAAGTCAATGATAAATTCTCCACCGTCGGTGATAGGATCTATCTGCTTAAGTCCACCGTAACGCGAGCCCATGCCCGCTGCAAGAATAACAAGTGTCATAAAAAATCTCCATTCTTTTTTTGGCGCACCTTGTATGCATACGCCTCCAAATTATTATATATTATTATTCACTTATGTAAAGTCAATTCTACAAAAGTTAACATAATATTTACACCTTTACTGTGTTCCGTCATGCGCTTTTAAGCTTTTTAAGTCACCGTACAAAAGCAAGCAAGTCTATAAAAAGCGAGCACACCCCACAGCAATGCCTATTATAATACTTTTAAACGATCATTTCAATGTTATTTTGGTTACAAAATATATGTTTTCAGTTAAATCGGGCAAATTGTCGAAAAGCCTTTCAAAAAATACACAAATATCTCAGTAAATGGTTGACAAAGCACGAAAATTATGCTAAAATAATGTATCAAATGAGACATTTTACAAGGAGGCGCAATGGAACGGACAAATACGGTCGACTTTGGCGAAGCCATGGAGCTTCTGCGATCATCGAGGCTCTTCCGCGGAGTTGACGAAAAAATCCTTTTGGAGGCTCTCAGGGATGGAGATTTCAAAAGGCGTGAATACGAAGCGGGCGAGGCTATCTTCTCCCCTCTCGACAAGGCAAAAAAAGCAGTAATTTTCCTTTCGGGTAAAGCCGAAGTGTACTCTGCTGACGAGGGGCGGAATCTGCTTTTGCGAACCTTTGAAAAGGGTCATATCGCGGGAGTCTCCAATCTATTTTCCGCCGACGATTTTTCAAGCCGCGTAATAGCGGTCAAGAAATGTGCCGTGTTCGAGATCTCTCCCGAGAATTTCGGAAAAATACTTGAGCGCGACAGGACGGCAATGTATAATTTTCTTGAATTTCTTTCGGGAAAGATACGGTATCTGAACCGCAAGATCGTCACCTTGACCGCAGGTAGCGCCGAAAGAAGGCTGGCATATTTCCTTGACTCTTCTCTTCCCGACGGCAATGACACACAGGGCGAAATAACTGTGCAGATGAATCTGCTCTGTGAGATGCTTAATCTCGGTCGCGCGTCCCTCTACCGCGCCGCCGACAAGCTCTGCGAGGAAGGATTTATCGCCCGTGACGGTAAGACCGTCAAAATCCTTGACCGTAAAGGCATGATGGAAAAGTATAATTGATTTCAAATAAAGAAAGGCATAAAAATGAAAAACACTATCAGAACTATCGCGATTATCTGCGCGGCACTTATCACCTTATCATCTCTCACATCCTGCGCATTCTTCTCTGCATTGACGGCTGAGGTGAAAAGAGAGTCCGCAAACGTCTCGGTTCTCAACGGCACAACCGGATTCGGCGCCGCGAAGCTTATAAGCGACGCCGCAAAGGGCGAAGCGGCACACGATTACAGATTCACCGTTGAATCAGATGCCTCAATTATAACGGCAGGCTTGCTCAACGGAAGCATCGATATCGCCGCTCTTCCCACCAATGCCGCGGCAAATCTTTACAATAAGTCGGGCGGAAAAATAAAGATCGCCGCTGTAAACACCCTCGGTGTGCTCTATCTAATGGTAAACGGCGAAAAGCTGACCGTTGAAAGCCTCGCCGACCTTGAAGGCAAGACGGTTTACGTCCCCGCGCAAAATCCCGCCTTTCTTTTCGAGGCGATCTGCAAGGCAAATAACGTAAACGTAACCATCGACACCGCATACGCTCAGCCTGCTGACCTTCGCACGGCACTCATTTCGGGCGCGGTAGATATCGCCGTTCTTCCCGAGCCTATGGTCACTATTGCAAAAGCAAAAAATACTAAGCTTGTAACCGCCCTTGATCTCACCGAGGAATGGGAAAAGGCATACGGAGAAAACACACTTATGCAGGGCTGTATCGTTGTAAGGACCGAATGGGCGGAGGCTAATCCCAAGATCCTTGACGATTTTCTTGAGGAATACAAAGCATCGGTCATATACACGGTCAAGAATCCCGAGGAAGCCGCAAATCTGATAGTAGAAACCGGAGTATTTGCAGGCGAGCCTGCCGTTGCGGCAAAAGCTATCCCTAATTGCAATATCGTCTACATAGACGGCGAGGAAATGGCGGAATCGCTCGGCATATTCTTTGAAAAGCTTTATGCCGTAAAACCTCAGGCGGTCGGCGGCGCTATTCCCGATAGCGGCATTTATCTTGTAAAATGATCAAAAAGATACTGAAATATTCTGCCATCGCTCTCTTTTGGTTGGGACTGTGGCAGATAGTTGCCATGCTGATAGGCAGGGAGCTTCTCTTCCCCACACCGATTGCAGTTTTGATCCGACTCTCGCATCTTCTCTCAACAGCGGAATTTTACGAAACGGTTTCATATTCGCTTTTTCGCATAATTATAGGAATGCTTATCGGAATTCTCATCGGTACCGTGGGCGGACTTGTCACGGCATTTTCAAGCCTCGCGCGTGATATTTTTTCACCGATCCTGGCGGTGATAAAGGCGACTCCGGTGGCATCCTTCATCATTCTTGTAGTGCTCTACGTCAGCCGCGATTCAGCTCCCCTGATCATTGCGCTTACGATGGTAACACCGGTTGTCTGGACAAACGTTGAATCGGGAATTCTCAACACCGACAAATCGCTTCTTGAAATGGCAAGGGCATATAAATTAAGCAGATTTGCACTTCTGAGGCATATAATTCTGCCCTCGGTATTTCCTTATTTTATCGCCGCGCTGAGGTCATCCCTCGGCATGGCGTGGAAGGCGGGAATCGCCGCCGAGGTGCTTCTGATGCCTCTGATCTCGATTGGAAAAATGATTGCCGACTCGAAATACAATCTTGAAACGGTTGACCTTTTCGCCTGGACGGCGGTCACCGTGATTCTGAGCGTTATCATTGAAAAAGCTGCGGTCTTAGTGCTGAAAAAAGCGCTTAAAAACCGCAATTTCGAGGCTAAAGGAGGTGTTTCCTTTGGTTGAATTTAAAAATATAACCAAGAAATTCGGTGAGCGCACGGTTTTGGAAAATTTCTCGCTTACCATAAAAAAGGGTTCAAAGATCGCGCTGATGGGCGAATCGGGAGTCGGAAAGACCACCCTTTTGCGCATTGCAGCAGGGCTTGAAAAGCCCGATGGCGGCGAATTTGTCTCCGATGAAAGGCTCGCCGTAATGTTCCAGGAGCCGAGGCTTTTGCCTTGGAAAACCGCTCTTGAAAACGTCAAAGCCGTACTTTCAAAAGAACATTTTCCCCTTGCGGACAAATATCTTAAAGCCGTCGGCCTTGAAAATGATGCAAAAAAATATCCTCACGAGCTTTCCGGAGGAATGGCGCAGAGAGTTGCCTTCGCGCGCTTTCTTGCCTTTGCCGAATATAGCGGCGCAGCTCTCCTACTTCTCGACGAGCCCTTCTCTGCTCTCGACGGTGAGACGGGCAAAAAAATGCTTGAGCTTTTAAAGGATTTTGCCGAAGACAAAACAGTTCTTTTAGTAACTCACGATAAAGCAGATGCCGAAAGCTTCGCGGACGAAATTTTGAGACTATGATCCTTCCGTAATTCAAATTTTGATTTGTCGGTTAGTTGAGCGAGGCAGATTTGCGCGATAGGCTCCCTTGTGTAAAGGGAGCTGTCAGCGAAGCTGACTGAGGGATTGTTTTGCTGTGAAATGTTACTTTTACAATCCCTCCGTCTCGCTACGCGATCCACCTCCCTTTACACAAGGGAG
>JBGVHJ010000108.1:0-2320 GCA_045122255.1 Eubacteriales bacterium
GATACCACACGTAAGCCCTTTGTTTATATGTACGAGGGTAAGCCTGTTGGCTTTGAGATCGAAGTGCTGTATATGTTCTGCCGCGAATACGGCTACAACGTGAACATTTCGGATATTTCCTTTGCTTCGGGGCTTGCAGGACTTGCAAGCGAAAAATACGACCTCGTATGCGGCGGACTATATATGACCGATGAGCGCAAGGAAAGCGTAAACTTCTCCGATCCCTACATGAATGCCGAAGTGGTTATGGCAAAGTGTGAGAGAAGCGGATTCGAAAACTTTATGCTGTCCTTCAGAGATAGCTTTGAAAAGACCTTTATCAGAGAGCAGAGATGGAAGCTGATCGTAGAGGGTATTTGCACCACTATGATCATCAGCGTCTTCTCGGTACTTGGCGGTACGCTTTTTGGCTTTGCGCTGTATATGTTGGCGCGGAGCAAAACAAAGTGGCTCTCTAAGCTTGCAAAAGGATTTGCGAAAGTATATTCCACCATTATTGCGGGTACGCCGACGCTTGTCGTTTTGATGATACTGTTCTACCTCGTCTTTACCTCGCCCGATATGAGCGGCGTGGTGGTTGCCATCATCGGCTTTATACTGACCTTCGGCTCCTTTGTTTACGAGCAGCTCTCGCTTACGGTTTCGGGCGTGGATAACGGTCAGCTTGAGGCGGCATACGCACTGGGATACAGCAGAAATCAGACCTTCTTCCGCATTATTCTTCCGCAGGCAATGAAAATGTTCCTGCCTTCCTATTCGGGAGAGATAGTAAGCCTTATCAAGGCAACCTCGGTCGTCGGCTATATCGCGGTAAACGACCTTACCAAGATGGGCGATATTATCCGCGGTAACACCTACGAAGCATTCTTCCCGCTGATCGCTGTTGCGCTGATTTACTTCGCAATTACTTGGGGCGTTGCGGGGCTTCTCGGCATTTTGAAACGAAAAGCCGAACCGAAACGAAGAAAGAATAAAAATATTCTTAAGGGGGTTGTAAGATGATTAAGATAAGCCATTTGAAAAAAGTATATCCCAATATCACCCCTTTGAAAGACGTAAACGTGGAAATACATAAGGGTGACGTCATTTCGGTTATCGGTCCGTCGGGAACGGGAAAATCCACCTTGATAAGATGTATCAATATGCTTGAGACACCCACGGCGGGTGAGATTTGGGTTGACGGAGAATGTATCACCGATAAAAAATGTAACATAAATAAGATCCGTCAAAAGATGGGTATGGTGTTCCAGTCCTTCAATCTGTTCAATCACATGAACATTATTGAAAACATTATGGCGGCACCTATGGACTTGCTTAAAAAATCAAAGCAGGAAGCATACGACCGCGGTATGGAGCTTCTTCGCACCGTTGGCCTTGCGGATAAGGCGTTCAATTATCCCGACCAGCTTTCGGGCGGACAGAAGCAGCGTGTGGCTATTGCCCGTGCTCTTGCGATGGAGCCTGAGATCATACTCCTTGACGAGCCGACCTCGGCACTTGACCCCACAATGGTGGGCGAGGTTCAGGCGGTTATCAAGGAGCTTGCAAAGAAGGGCTTGACGCTGATGATCGTCACCCACGAAATGCGCTTTGCCCGTGAGATAGCCAACCGTGTGTTCTATATGGACGAGGGCGGCGTTTATGAGGACGGAACTCCCGAGGAAATCTTCGACAATCCCAAGCGGGAAAAGACGATACGCTTTATAAAGCATCTGAAAGTATTTGAAACGCTTATTGCCTCAAAGGACTTCGATTTTATCGGCTTTAATACCTCTCTTGAAGAATTCGGCAGAAAGAATCAGGTTGCACAGAGGGCGATTATGCGTGCCCAAGCAGTATTTGAGGAGCTTGGCGTGCAGTGCCTGCTTCCAAAGCTTGAAAATGAGTTCAGGCTCTGTGTTGCCTTTGAATATTCCGCGGAGGAAGAAACCCTTTCAATGACAATGAAATACGATGGGGCGCATTTTGACATCAGAAACACCCCCAACGTTATTTCCCTTGCCATTGCGGAAAACGCATCGGAGAGCATAGAATACACAAAAATTGACACAGACGGATTTACAAACCTCGTGACCGTAAAAATCAAATAACGAGGTGGTAACTTGGAAACATTTAATTTTTCAAACAGCAATATTGACCTCGCTTGTGAGGAAGTCGGAAAGTTTCTCGCATCGGCGGGGGTTGATCGGCGCGAGGCTCTCCGCCTAAAACTCACATTTGAGGAAGTGCTCTTGGAGTATCAATCAAAATTCGGCGAGGATGCTACCTACAAGCTGAAATGTATAAAGCGCTTTTCTGCCATACGAGTGGAAATGACCGT
>JBGVHJ010000109.1:0-2370 GCA_045122255.1 Eubacteriales bacterium
GTTCCATTGCTCGGAGATAGGGTTTTGTCTGCCGTACTTACTGCTCTTGGGATATTTGTTTACGCGCTCTAAGCCTTCCGCTTTCGATGGCGGGAGGTATTCTTTTTTCTTGCCGATCTTGTAAAGATACTGCTTCTCCCAGCCATCGCGCTCGGCTTGTATAAACTCTGCTGCCGTAAAAACGCGTTCTTCTCCGTTACGGACACAAAGGTATTCCTTTTCGGTCTTGTGTTGCCAAGTGCCGTCTTTGTTTAATGGGCGCACCGTCAGCATTATATGCGCGTGAGGATTATGCCCGTCGGTATCGTGGTAGCAGACGTGGGCGCACATACCTTTGGCAGCGCACTCCTTTTCAATAAAGTATTGCAATAGAAATTCATTCGTTTCTTGTGACAGCTCTTTGGGGAGCGCAACGATCAATTCCCGAGCCAAGCGGCTGTCCTTGGATTTCTCACTCGCTTCAACGGCGTTCCATAACACACTTCGGTCAGACCACTCGCGAGGCGCGTGTTCAGGAAGAAATATCTGCTCCCATACAAGACCTCGCTTTCGGGTGTAATCGTGGGTGATGCCATCATAATCGTTATAGATACAAGAACAGCTCATATAGGCGGCTGCCGCCACCGCAGAGCGCCCCGTCCCTCTTGTGATGACCTTTGCTTCAAGATGGTATATGGCGATAGGCGATCACTTCCTTTCTTGTGTAACGATTGTAAAAATATTGGCGTGTCGCGCCGACGCATAACCTCGTAGAGCGCACGTCTGCCGCAGGCAGTACACCGCCGACTTTGTCGGTGGTGAGTAAGTGCGCCCTTCGGGAAAGAACGCTTTAAAAAGCCGTAAGCGCCCCGGTCTCCCGAGACGCTTTTGTTCGTTATTCCGCTTTCTTGGATATGGCACATAGACGGTTCTCCAATTTTTCAAGATCTGCGACGTTTTTTACCCAAGGAAAGACTTTTTCAAGGATCGCGCCCTCTTGAATGAGCCGCCGAGTTCTTGCTTTTTGCTCCTTGGAGCGATTTCTCATCTGCGCTTGTTCCAAGCGATGTTGCTCTTGAATGAGCTTTTTCTGTTCGTCTAACATTTTTGTTTTCCCTCCGTGATATAAAATTCTTTGCTTTTGATATCATACTTCAATTCTGTTTTTGTTTTCGTGATAGCAAAAGCGGCGTTTTTGCTATCATCCGAAGCCGTCAAGAAAAGCGAACATTGCCTCCACGTTCTCCTCTTGTTCCGCCGCTTCTGCTTCTTGACTTGCAGGCAAAGAGGGTGCCAAATGCTGCACCGCATCAAGCACCCTCGCAATAAAAGCATCTTCCTTTTCTCTCGTTTCAAAATAGGGATCGTCCTTGAGTTTTGGCCTTCGTTCAAAGAACTCATTAACCGCCCGGGAGACGAGCTTTGTATAAGAAGCGAACTCCGCTTTATCCCGATTTTGAAGATGGTCGTAGGCTTTGCGTTCATCCTCATCGGAAAGGTCGAAGCGGATACATAATGCCTTGATATTCTCTTTTGCTATCACCTTCTACCGCCATTTCTCTGAAGCTTTTGCTTTGCCATAAACTCATAGCCCTTTGCCGTAGCGCAGATATCGTCCTTGATGATAACGTGCTTGGGATCGTACTGTCCGAAGTTCTTTATCATACAGCCCCCGCCGCCTACAACGTAGAGCTTCATAAGATCGGAATTGTATTCGTGCTCACGGAGCTTTCGGAAGATACCTGCCACATACTCGGTCGCCGCCGCTTTGATGACCTCCAAATACTTTTGGGCTATATCCGCCGTTCCGTACCGAAGCACACTCTCAATGATCGCATCGTCGGGGATTGAACCAAACTTACGCATAAGCTGCTCTCGGATATTAAGCATACATTGATTTGTGCCGAACTTCTCGGTGAACATATTACCGCTTTGCGGTCTGCAATCGGTAATGAACATAACGTTCATCGTGCCGTTGCCAATATCGCAGATCATATTCACGCCACGAAACGTGCCGAGCTGACCTGCCACTGCCGCGAAGCCTTGAGGAAAGATGTCTGCACCGACGAAATCTACGTGGAAGTTTCTTTTCTTAAAGACAAAATCCACGTGGGGTTCTCGCAAAAGGTAAGCCTTGAACTCGTCCTTCTGCTCTACAACCCAAGTCAGCGGAAGTCCCGCCGCGAGGTAGACCGACGCGCTCTCCAAGTTTCTTGCGTAAAGCTCACGGGCAACTGCCGCAAGGGTTAAAATGAAATAGTCATCGTCGTTCTGCTTTTCGGGAATGAACTCCTTGTGTCCTTCTCCGATGATATAATACCGCCCGTTATAGACAAGCATATTGCTTGTAAAGGTCGGCTCTGTGTCGTAGGCTTTCACACTTGTGCGGAA
>JBGVHJ010000110.1:0-34271 GCA_045122255.1 Eubacteriales bacterium
TAGCTACAACAACCGCTTAACGTCACCACCGGGGGCGGGCAACCGCCCCCACCACTCATAGGAGGTAACAAATGGAATTTGACAGAGTATTTAACGGACTCATTAAATATATAAACAAGGAAGTGTTTCCCGGATTCAACGATGTGCAGGACGTCGTCGGTAGAATCGCATTAAGGCGCGTTGTAGAACGCAAGCATGCCATTAAGGATGCTCTTACAGGTAATGGTCTACTGAAAACCTTTGCCATTATCGACGACCAAGGTAACATTGACGTTGACGGTCTTATGGAGGATCTCAAGGCGGAGATCAGGGAAAGGCAAAAAATACAAATGAAAATACCTATGTTCGGCACCTTCACTTTTGTTGAGTCCGACGTAGATGTTTTGAAAAGATACATTATGGAGGAAATATGAAACATATTGAAAAAATGATCGACCACATCGACGAAGAGCTCGATGGTGCCGCTGAATACGCGGAGTGCTACATCAAATCAAAATCTCGCGGACATAGCTCCAGAGCGGCTAAATATAAGTCGATGGCGGAGGACGAGCTGATACACGCGGAAAACATCAAAGAATTTGCAGCTGCAGATGTAGAAGAAATTAAGCGCGTCTACAAGCTTCCCGAGGAAGTTGAAGAGCATTGGGAAAAAGCTCATAAGCGTTTTACCGAGCGCATGGCGATGATTCGTTACATGCTCGGATGATTCCTTTAAATTATTGCAAAAAGAAACGGCGCATCCCGAAAGGGGTGCGCTATTTTATCTGACAACATTTTGACAACATTTTGACAACAGTTTTGATGTATTTATATGTATTCAAATGTACTTAAATGCACTTTGAAAAAAATGAAAAAACCCTTATAAACAAAGGATTTTCCAATGTTTATAAGGGTTTTTGTGTTGGCGGAGAAGGAGAGATTTGAACTCTATTACAATCATTATTCTATAAGGGATTTAAGGAAGTATGACAACATTTTGACAACACATACAATTTTCTATATAGATTTATTAAGCAAATCTGCGGCAGCAGAAAGCTTCTTTTCACGGAACTGAGTGTAGATGTCCATGGTGGTGGAGAGCTGCTTATGGCCGAGGATTTCTTGAACGGATTTGGGGTCGAGATCAGCTTCAAACGCGATCGTTGCGAAGCTGTGGCGGAGCTGATGGGCGGTAGCGGTTATGCCGGTAGCTTTCCTATAATGATCGTAAAGGGTGATAAAGCGGCGATTGGTGAGCGGTGTCTTGCCGTCGTCACTTATAATATATTCGTCGGGCTTACCAATATGCTTTAACAGCTCGTTACGCAGGGGCAAGAGGAGCGGGACAATTCGGTTGCCTGCCTCGGTCTTAGGGGTCTTTACGATAGGTCTATCACCATCGTGGGCGACGGATTTGGTAACGTGAATATAATTCCTGTCGAAATCAATATCTTTCCAAGTGAGGGCGAGTATCTCACCTTTTCTCATACCCGTCATGAGGGCAAAGAATGGGAAGAGCCAAAGATCGGAGTTATCCTTAATAATCTGCTCATCAGAGCGGCTTGCCGCCTCACGCGTCGATTTTGGCAGGTTTGTGGGGGTCTTAACGGAAGCGCAGGGATTCATATCAATATCACCTTCCATGACGGCATAGTCGAGTATTCTGTTAACCACCATACGGTGATTGCTTACGACTTTCAAAGAATAGCCCTGGGTGGCGAGATTGTTGAGATATTTTTGAATATCTTTGGCGATGATATCCTTTGCGGGAGTATCATTGAAAAAAGTAACAGCGCGGCTCATCGCAAGCTTATAAGAGCGAACAGATTGGAGAGCAAGCTTAGGCTCTGCTTCTTCCCACCATTCATCGGCGATCTCGCTGAAGCTTCTGCCGATCTGTGCTTTCTGCGTGTAAAGCATTATTTTTTTATTGATCTCGCGCTCGGTCTTGCCGTAGAAGTATACTCGCTTGTGAGTGCGAGGGTCTACGATGGCTTTGCAGAGCCTACCGTCGGCGCGAGCCGTTGACTTTGATTTTGGCATAGTTTTATTTTCCTTGATTTATATAATGTCTGTGTGTGGCGATGATCTCGTCCTTAAGGGTATCGACCTTATCACGGAGGGATTCGAGCTTCTCTTTGAGAATGAGGATCTCGGCGGCATTGGAATCGCGCTCAGAGCGGAGAAGCTCCACCTCAGCGCGGAGGGCGGCTGCTTCTGCTTTTACTGCTTCATTCTCGGCCTGCAGAGCGGAGAGGTTACCGTCAACGAGAACGGCGGTGGTCTCTGCAAACAGCTCGGAGGCGGACAGACCGACGGACTCGCCAAGCTCCAAAATTGTATCTATGCGCGGTGTTTTTGTCTTGCGGGCAAGTATTCTTGTAATAGTTTCGGGAGGAATATGCGAAGATGTTCTTTCGGACATCATTTTTGTTGAAAGCTTTTTTGTTTCCTTAGCTTCAATGATTTTGTCAAGCCACATTTTTGTAGCTCCTTTCTTAAATGTTAGATAATTTTGCGGTATTGCTGACTGCAATTTTGGGGGCGCGTTTGATAAATTTGCTTATTGAATTTTAGCAGAACGAATAGTATAATTAAATTGTAAACGAGAAAAAGCAAGTGCTTTAATGACAATAGACGAAAAAGAGTAATCGTATTCGCGACGCGTGTGTCATAATAGAGGTAGAATAATAAAGAAAGGAGAGAAACAAATGAGCGCGAACGAATACGAGAAAGCTGAAGAGCTCAAGGCGGCGATCAAGGTGCTGTTTGAATACCTTACATACGATGAGCAGAATGAGATCATCGACATGGTTAAGAAGAACCGCTTGAATAATGACTGCTGATACGGAATGCCCTGACCGAAAGGTCGGGGCATAACACATATAAAAATATTTGTAATTTTTCGCAAAAACTATTGACAAATATAATAATATGTGTTATAATAAGGATGTAGGGAGGGCAGAATAATGAAAAGCTATTCTTCAAGGGAAGTGATAGCAATGCTCAAGGCTGACGGATGGTACGAGGTGGCGTGCGAAGGGAGTCATCACCAATTCAAGCACAACACTAAGAAGGGAAAGGTTACGATAAAGCATCCTTGCAAGGATATACCGCCTAAGACCTTAAAGAGCATTGCAATCCAATCTGGGTTACTTTTTCAGTAACCCTTCTCCCTACACCTTTTTGTATTTATTATAGGAGGAATAAAAGATGAAAAAGAATGAAAGATACTTGTTCCCGGCTGTGTTGACCTATGAAGAGGGATACGAAATCGCGGTAACATTTCCCGATCTGCCCGGATGCGCGACAAGCGGCGAGACCGAGCAAGAGGCAATAGAAGCGGGTCGTGAGGCTCTTGGACTTCATTTGTTTGGAATGGAGGAGGACGGTGACGTTATTCCTGCACCCTCATCGGTGAAGGACGTGGAGCTTGAGGACGGTGAGGTTGTGGCTATGATCGACGTGTTTATGCCTTCCATTCGCCTCAACCAAAAGAACAAGGCAGTCAACAGAACGGTAACACTTCCCGCGTGGCTGAATGCCAAGGCGATAGAGTGCGGCATCAACTTCTCTCAGCTCCTTCAGGATGCTATCAAGCGCGAGCTTGGAGCGGAAGGAATAAGGCAGTAAAATATTTTTTGTGAGCGGTGGCTCGAAGGTAACTTCGGGCTGCCGCTTTTTTTATCTCCTATTCCTTATTTTTTCTTCCATGTGGGCTTTAAGTTCGGCAAGCTCTTGGAGTGTCATTTGGTTGAGCAATTCGTAAAATTCTGGGGAGAGCGGAGGCAAAGACGGGGAGAGATCTGCGGGAGCCTCCTCACCCGAAAGGGTGGAGAGGTTGTTTTTTATGCCCAAGTCCCTATTTCTCTTATTTGATCATCGAGAGATTTTAAAGCATCGTCAAGTTCATCTTTGCTAATGTAATTATACTTATAGGCTTTCTGCAAACAAGAGCGGTTAATCTGATAAAGAATTTGCCCGTCAGGCTTGAGGATATCGCGAAGATGATGCTTGCCAGTGCCTAATTCTTCGAGCGTAATGTTGCAGAGCCATTTGTATGCCCAAAGTCGATGATCGATTGAATTAGAAAATTCTTTAAAGCTTGAGGGTGAATCAGAATAAGATTTATTAAGTTGGGAAATTGTTTCTTCACGTAATTTATTTACAATGTCATACGTTGCATATTCTCCTAATGCTATGTCAATTTGTTCGATAAAAGGTTTAATTGCTTTTGTGTCTGATGGCTTATCGGGCTTGTTAAGAGTGTAGAAAACATAAATTGCTAATCCAACACCTAATATCAAAGTTATTATTTCTGCAAAGTCCATAGTAGTTCTCCTTATTTTCTATTCTTAATTTTTTCTTCCATAATAGCTTGGATCTCGCGGAGCTCCTTGAGTGTGAGCTGATCGACGAGGTCGTAAAACTCCGGAGAGAGCGGGGAAGAGGGAGCAGGATCGGGGGCGGTGCCAGAAGGTTGTTCGTTAGGATCGCGAATAAGCTCTTCTACGGTGATTCCAAAATAATCAGCAATGCTTTTTAAAGTTGTATCACGTGGGACAGATCCGTTTTTCCATTTTGTTGCCGTGGCAGACGAGTATCCGAGGTCTGCGCACACCTTGTTAGGCGATTTTAGCCGTTTGTTACATAATAATACAAAATTTTCCCAAAACATTATTAGTTCCTTTCTTTTTTTAATTTATTAAAAATGTTAAAAAGTGCATATGTTTATTTTCGCTAAAAGTAAGCGAATGGTTTTGTGCAAGTGTACAAAGTTAGAAAATAGTTAGAAATAAGTGTTGACAAAGTGAAAATAGTGATGTATAATGCAAGCGTACAAGGCAAACAAAAGTTAACAATGAACGGAGGTGAGATGGGGTGAAAAAAAGCGAAATAAGAGAGATCACTAATTTCTCAATATTTTCATACGATGCAGGACAGGCCGGGCGAATGGGCGAATTTTGGGTGATTGTCTCTGAGCAAAAGCTTGAGGTTATGAAGCGTACTGCTAAATTTTTAAAATGGTACAGTGACGACTCGGATGAGGATTGCCCGTTTACAAGAGAAGAGCTTGCGAAGCTTGCCGACGAAATTTTAGACAGCTTTGCAAGTGCCGCGCACGACCTTCTGCCGAAGCATCGGCAAGATTATCATCTTTTGAGACGGATGTTTTGTGAGGATTACATAAGCGATATTTTTCTCGCTGAAACGGTGAAGCTTATAGACTTCATTGTTAAGAGCGGGATAGTTTAACGGTTTATATCCGGAGTTATAAGCTGGTGCTCTTTGGGCACACAGTGAATTTGAAATGAGGTGAGTGAGGGTGGATAAGAAAGAACTGAAGAAACGGTGCAACGAGGGAAATGTGTGTCTTACACCCACAGATCTGGCAAGGTGGGCGGAGTTTTATAGAAGCCATCTGATTGATGAACTTTACGCCGTGGAAAAATCACTGACTGTGCTTTCTTGGATAAGCACTGAAGAAGAAATTCCTCTTAGACTTGATCGCGAGACGATCTCTAAGGCTGCTGAAACGCTTATGCGAACGATAGCATTTCGCCATAGCGAAAAAACGTTTGAAGACGGAGACTATAGCGCGCTGATCAAAAACACCGATGGTGATTTCTTTGGCGGAGTGTATATCAGAGATCTTGTTTATACTCTGGACACTCTTGCGTCATTGATGAGTAGTGATCAAGATCAGCAGGGATAAAATCTCCATCTTTAGGCAAGGGGTGGTATGAGACATAGCTTGAAAAGTATGCGACACATTTATAGCAAGTTGCGACACTGTCTTTTGAATCAAAGCAACGATGAGCGCGCCCGACGGCAACTCCGTGTTTATTGATGGCGTATTCAATAGTTATTGATACGGGTCCGAGCTTGCTGATAGGACAGTCGGTCATTATTGTAACGTAAGGAAGACGGCACATAAATACCTCCGTTGTTAGTTTATTTAGGTTATTATATCACAGAAAATTAGTTTTGTCAATAAAAGTTAGCAAAAAATTAGGAAAGGAGCAAAAAATGAGCGATTCAAAAATAGAAAGGGCAACGATGCTGAAGTCGAAGATGGCGGAACACCGCCTGACGTCGCAGTGGATGTTGCTTCGCCTTTCGCAGGATCATGACATAGAGATCGACAAGACCACACTCTCTATGATTTTAAGCGGCACTCGCCGCGGCGGAGAACAGCCCGGCAAGGTTATAAGCGCTGCCGAGCAGATCATCGCTGAATACGAGTCACATTATAAGAAGGAGGGCGCGTGATGTACGTCTCATACGGATCGCTGACATTGGACCAGCAGAGCAAGCTTATGAAGCGCATCGACGAGCTTGAGTTCGTCGATGCCAAAATCGCAGACGTGTACGAAAACGAGCTGAGGCAGTTCATCAATATGCTTGTTCAGTATACATATTTGACTCCTGCGATGCGCACGCGCTTTTTGAATGGCATTGAGGATGCCAAAAAACGGAGGAAAATCAAATGATGGAGAAGAGCGGTTATCGCGAAAACTACGAGATCTTAAGAGATCTGTTTCCCGGGAGGGCGACGATATCGACCGTAGAAGCAGCAAACGTTGTTGGATCGGATGTGCGCACGATACGCGCGGCAATCGAACGGGTAAATGATCCGTTGCCCGCACGTAAGATAGGCACCAAAACAGTAATACCCATCCCCGCGCTGGCGCGTTGGATGTGTGGAAGTTGAAAATTAATATAAAGGAAGGTTTAAACTATGCAAAACACAAGAGTATTAAACGTTGAAGAAAAGTGCGAACTTATAAGCGCACTTGCAAATGCCAGAGTGAACAACTCCAAGAAGGCGAAGAATTTCAGAAGCGCATCTCAGGATGCACACCACAAGCAGGATGCTGCGGATCTTGCCGCGACCGCCGAAAGATATGAGATGTGGGCACAGCTTGACGAAGCCCTCATCGATGCTATCGCAAACGGTCAGATCTTCATCGAAGCTGAGGAGGAATAACATGCCCGCAACCGTTAAGTACGTATGGGATGGCACGTTTGAAGGACGCGCCCGAGTCATCATAGAAAAGCGCGATGGCAAATGGACATACATTTGGCACGGATATTTCGACGGCGGCACTCTTATAAAGCTCTATCCCGTACGTCCTTGGGGCGGAGTATGGGATAAAGTAAAGCGCAAGCCTATGAGCTTGTCGGTTTTCGAGGTAAAACGGGAAGAATGATCCCGAGGAGGATTTTACATGGAAGAAAAAACTATAAGCGATATCGCTTCGGAAAAGCTGAGAGGGCAGATGGATGCCGTAAATCAAGACAAGAGCTTGAAGGGCTTCGAGGCGACTATGATCAAGTATCTTTGCGGGCCCATCGGCAACATGCTTATAAAGTTCTGCTACCAGGACGAGGAGTTCGCAAGAGCGATAGAGCGGTTTGACAAGCCGCTTATAGATCTTTTGAAGGATATAGCCAAGATGTCAACACGGGAAAAGCCCGGCGTATCCGACGTTGAGGCTTATGCAAAAGCCGTTAAGTTTTATCTGCCCGCAGCAGAGGTGATCTGTTCGTTCAGAGTAAATCTGCCCGAGGAGCGCGACGACGATCTGCTCGATCTTGAGAGCTTCGCCGAGCCGCAGCAGAGCAGTGCCATCATACTCGATGTATTTGGAACGGAGGATCTTTGATATGGGAATGTTTTGCTATAAAATGTTTGCGCCCGGGCTTAAATGCCGCGGCTACCAATTCAAGGTCGGTGTAAACGAATGCGAGCACGCGACATGTGTAAAAGAGGGTTTTCACGCAGCTGAAAATCCTCTTGACTGCCTAAGCTATTATCCGAATTTCGACACTAGCGAGTGTTGGCTTTGTTATGCTGAGGGAATACACGAGGACGGTAGCGACTCAAAAATCAGCTGTATGCACCTTGAAATTCTCAGGCGTTTGGATATTTCAGAGTTCATTTTTGAAGCGGTAAGATACATCCTTGAGCATCCAAAAAGGGAGCTCAATGGCAACGTATTGCACGGCAAAGGCGAGACCAATAAAAACGGCTTTGCCATTGTCGTGGGACAAGAACCCGAGGCAAAGGCAACCCATGACGGAGACGTTATAGCACTGCTTGTTACCTCAAGAAACGGTGTAGGATATGAAAAAGTTGTATTCCTTCACGGTGATGAGGTGAGGAAAGGTATGACATACCGAGCTTGGAGGGATGCAGATGACGAAGAGTGAGCACAGAATGCAACGAGCAGATATGTGGGAATATTTCAAGAACATTTCCATTCCCACATATAAGCCCGGGCGAAAGAAAGCGGATAAGCAATCCGCCGATAAGCATATAAGATATCAATGCATCGTGAACTGTGATAGGCTGATTATTGGGCAATGGATGGGCGCGGATGCGCGTTTTGCCGGTGTATATTACATGACTCCATCGGGACAGAGACTCGCTTGCACCGATGGCAAGGAATGGAACACTGCCAAGATATGTTACTTCGCGCGCGGAGGCTGGACATATTGGACATCATATTCTCATTACGGATATAAGTTTGAATGTATAGGCGGATCTGATGAGGCTATGGAGTGGTTGCGTAAGCATTGGAGCGAATACTCTTGGTATAACGAATACAGCAACGACGTTGCAGACAATGTAGAACGCGTAGAGGAGCATCTGACGTTCCAAAAAAGACTTAATGCAGAGGAGCGGCGCATAAAAAAGTGGAGTGATTGGGCAAACGCAGCACCGCCACTTCCCGATGATTTTGAAAAATGGGCGCGTGAGATCGCCTTTGACAACCTTGAATATGCTTTTGGTGATAAGAACAGCAATAAGTATTATTGTACAGCCTGCGGCAAGACGCACATGCAGAAGGCGTGGAAGCATCGCGGCAGGTACGAATGCTCGCGCACCGGTAAAAAGATCAAGGTCGAGAAGGTTGATAAGGGTACAATAAAAAGACATGAACGGCTGATGATCGTGCAGTCATATAAGACCATTACGGGCGAGATATGCTCCGTTGCGCGGCACTTTACGGCTTTTGTGTCTTGGGACAAGACCGGATCTACTTTCCGTTTGTATAATGACGCGATATTAGTTTTAAGATTTGACGGTCGGACAGTTTACGGAGACGATATAGTTTATTGCGTCGGGCACAATTGTTGGGATGTCCGCAATACTTCACAATATCAGACCGCCAAATGCTACTGTTACCCGGATGTGTCGGCACTTGCAGGCACTGCCTACGGTAACATTGGAATAGATGTCGCCGCATCAAAGGGCTGGAAGCTTCATTATAACAATTTAATGCGAGGATGGCACGACGATCCAAGAATGGAATATCTGATAAAGGGTAATTTCAAACAAATCGTATACGAGTTAACGAGCAACGAAGGACACCGATTAGATCTGTTTAAGGGCAAGACGGTGCAGGAGGTGCTTGGAATTGATGGTCAAAGTGTTGCAAGGCTGAGACAAAAAGACGGCGGCTTATACTATCTCGATTGGCTAAGAGCGGTTTATATGAGCTACGGACTTGTGCGCGGAAAGGACGGTCTGAAGGTCATACACGGCAAGATCAGCGAAGCGGCTATCTTGTTTTTTGAAGAGAAGAAGATCTCACCGACAAATGTTGCCTTCGCATTAAATTTGGGAATGTCACCCGAACAGATTATGAATTATATCAAAAAGGATCACGGATACAAAAGATCAGATTGTACGTGGTGCGGTAACAAAGAGCATGTAGTTATCCGTCAGTGGAAGGATTATCTTGATATGGCAGAGAAGCTTAAGCTTGATCTTTCCAAAGAATCGGTCTACAAGCCTAAATACCTTCGTGAAAAGCACGATGAGTTGACAGAGCTTATAAATGCAGATAGGGCAAGGATCGAAGCTGAAAAGATCGAGAGCGAATATCCCGCGATAAAGCCGGTATGTGCTAAGATAAAAGATATCTACTCTTGGGGCAACGAAGAATATGAAGTTATCGTTCCGAACGGCGCTGCTGATATTCAGCGCGAGGGACGCTTGCTTAGCCACTGCGTTGGCACGACTGATAGATACTTTGACAGGATCGCCGAGGAAGAAAGCTACATTATGTTTCTGCGAAAAACAAAGCAAAGAAATACACCGTGGTACACCATGGAAGTTGAGCCCGGCGGTGCGGTTCGTCAGCTCCGCACATATGGCGACGACGAGGGCAAGGACAGAGCCGAAGCAAAGGCTTTTCTGAAAAAGTGGAGAGCGGAGATATCCAAACGCATCGGACAAGCCGAGCGTGAGGCGGCAGAAGTTAGCCGCGAAAAGAGGCTCCGTGAGTTTGAGGAGCTTCGCCGCAACGGAAACATTATCCGCAACGGAAAGCTTGCGGGCAAGCTGCTGGTAGAAGTCCTTGAGGCGGATTTCAAAGAATATAACGAGGAGGCGGTTTAATTGAAAGCGATCCGAAGATTAACCGCAGCGGAGCTTAAAGCCTCCGAGCATGAGATCCGCCGTCAGATCGCGGATAACGTAGCCAAGCTTGAGCGGTACATAGAAGCAACCGTCTTATGGAGGATGCACATTAAATGTGGCTATGATGCGGAGATGTTGGAGGACTTCTTAAAGGATTTCCAAAAGGACTTACAGGAACTCAAGGAGTTTTACGAGATTGATGGGCAAGAAGATACAGAGCTTGCTTGCATCCACAACCTGAAGTCCATCGGATTTGATTCCGATAAGCTCGGGACAGCGTTCCCGGTGGAGTACACGATAAATGGGAGGTAGGCATGAACGAAAATCTTGAAAATTTGAAAGCCTGTCCGTTTTGTGGAAGCAAAGGACTTGATTTTTACTCCTTCGATCCCTACGACGGATATTTAGGCGATCACGCATTGTTTTGCGTAAGATGCCGCAACTGCGGCGGTAATATCAAAGACTACTCGGCAGAAGCTTGCGCTAATAAGTGGAATAGGAGGGCAGACAATGAGCAGAGAGAAGCAGATTGAGGAAAAGTCTTGCAAGAAATGCTTGCATTACGAAATGTGCCTTGATAATTTTCGTAGGGCAAAAGAAGAAGGATTGTGGGAGCTTACGGACGAAGAAGAATATTTTGCACACGCAGATGAGTGCGATTTCTGTGCAATAGGCTACCGCAAGCAGAGCGAGTGGATCAGCGTTGAGGAGAGGTTGCCTGAAGAGACAGGAAAATATCTTGTTGCTACAAAAAACGGAGTAGTGTATCAGACTAAATACTATTCAGGCGGCAAGTGGGGGCAGAAGGATAAGGGCAAAAATATCACCTATTGGATGCCGCTTCCTGAAGCTCCGAAGATGAAAGGCGGTGCGGAATGAAAATACCCGAAAGTATACGGATTGCAGGAGTAGAGTACAAGGTTGTATTAGTGCCTCACCTCAATAACGGAACAAATTTAGCTTATGGGCACATAGACTATGAAAATTCTGTTATATCATTGTCGGAGACAAATGGAACGGAGCATCAAAGAAGATGTCAAATATTGTGGCACGAAATACTACACGGAATAAGAGAAAACAACGGGATGACAATCGAGAACGAGGAAGCCGTGGTTGAAATGTTCGCAAGAGGAATTTATCAAGTCTTGCAAGACAACGGAGCAAGGCTTTTTGACCTTATGAAAGGAGGTGAGTGATATGGATTATATGTCAAGTATGGTTGATAAATTAATCATCGAGAGAAAAAAATCCGTTGATAGTGCGGTGATTATTGAAATTCAACAGATCGCCGTAGAAAACGGGATTGAAACAAAGTTTATCTTGAACGAGCAAAATATCCTAAATGCCTTGAAGAAGCAGATACCACAAAAACCTGACTTTGAAGGCGATGGCTATGATGATGACGGAAACCTTATTTATGACACTTGGATATGTCCGAATTGTGGCGATAGATATGAGGTTGACTATGAAATTCATAGTTATTGCCCGGTGTGCGGTCAGGCAATAGATTGGAGCAAAGGAGAATGATATGCCACGATATATTGATGCGGATGCATTGTTGGAAGAGTTAAAAAGTAGAAAGCTCATATTTGAGGAAAGCACACTTGTTGAAGAAGCTATTGCTGAACAATGTTCGGTATTTGAGGAAGCAATTGAAGAAGCTCCCACCGCCGATGTTGTACCAAAGAGCGAGGTGGACAAATGGTATCACGAATACCACGCAATCAAGGATGACTTAAAGCAAGAGAAGATGTATCACAGAAATACTGAGAAACTTGCTGACAAGTATTTTAACGAACTTCAAACGGCAAAGATCGAGGTTGAGCGACTTGAAGGGGATTTGATTATAGAGAGAACGAGACGTGAAATGCAGTAAACTCTTATCATTTATCAAAAGCAGATGGAGCAAGAGAAGCAATAGAAGATGCAATTTCTACTTTAGAAGAAAAATGTCTTTTGTTAGTAACCTCAAACGGTAAGTATTGTTTTGAAAAAGAAGAGGTAATGTTTCGGTTGAGAAGTGTTGCTTATAAGCTTAAAAAGAAATACACGGAGGGCAAAGATGAGTAAGCATCTATTCAAACGGATCATAAGGAGGAATTTAAAAAATGAATAACGAAGTAATGCGAAATCCTGCGGAGATAGCGCAGGAAATAAATCTTATAAAATCACAGACGTATGGGATTCTCGAAGCCGCACACTCATACGCGAAGAGGTCCTGCTTTGAGATCGGCAAGAGGCTTGAGGAAGCCAAGGCTGCGGTTGGTCACGGCAACTGGGGCGAATGGCTCGAAAGTAATGTAGGCTATTCGGTATCAACTGCCAACGATCTTATGAGGATCTACCGCGAATTTGGTAACGATCAGATCGATATGCTTACCGGCAAGAGCGACGCGGAGACCTTTGAAGGCTTGTCTCAGTCACAAATGGTGGCACTCTTCAGCCTTCCGAAGGCTATGAGAGCGGAGTTCGTTGAGGAGCACCGAGACGAGCTTGAAAGCGGAGACATGTCTACCCGAAAGATGAAGGAAGAGATCAAGAGACTTAACGAGATCATCGAGCAGAAGGACAAGGAGATCCGCGACAACGATGACAGCTACGGTGAGCTTGTGATCCAAAAGAAAGCAGCTGAGGCTTTGGCAAAAGAAGCATCGGAAAGAGCGGATGCCGCCGAAGCAAAGGCAAGTGATCTTCAGTTACGCTTCGATGAGCTGAATGAGAAGCCTCTTGAGACGACGAAGGTCACCGAGACCGTATACGAGCCTGCGCCCGAGCAGATCGAAGAGATCAGAGCGGCGGCGGTCAAGGATGCTGAAAAGAAGCTTGCCAAGGCTCAAGCCGAGGTGGACAAGCTTAAAGAAAAAATAAAAACAGCGGGCGCGGCAGACGAGAAGAAGATCTCCGATCTGGAATCCAAGCTTGCCGCCAAGGATGCTGAAGCTGAGGCAAAGATCAAAGCCGCTGTCGAGGAAGCAACTGCCGAGGCAAAGAAGCAGGTTCGCCAGCTAACCGCGCAGAGCGACCCCAGAGCGGCAAAGATAACATATTATCTTGAGACCATCGGTCGCGCAATGGCGGACATTAATTCGCTTATAACAACTCTTAACGGCGAGAAGCCCGGATCAGGTGACCAGATCCGAGCAAAGTGCGAAGCAGCACTCCTTAAGCTTGCAGGCACATACGGGTGGCAGATATGAAGGTAACAGAAGGACTTGAACACTGTATTCTCGTAGACGTAGAAGGGTGTAAGGACTGCCCGTATAAGGATACAAGAGGCGGATGCATAAACCAACTTGAGAAAGATGCTCTCGCGTACATAAAAGAGCTTGAGGCTAAAAATAAAGCCTTTGAGACGATCTTGCTGAATATTAAGAGAGACATCAAGAGTAACGCGATATTCCCACATAACAGCGGGATCGCGCCTTACGTAGCGCTTAAGGCTGTTGACGCTATAATAAACGCGGAGGTCAGAAAACTCCATAAATGACCATCATAACGCGAATTATATTGGGTATAGCCGGGAGCTGCGGCATCTACGCAGCAGGATATTGTTTTTGCAAGCTATTTCAAAAATTAGATCAAGGAAGGGATTTTAAAAAATGACTAAGAGAATTATCAAGACCTTCATCGGAAAGACAAGTAAGGTCGAAGAGGAAGCAAACGAGTTCGCGGCGGTACAAAAGGACGTGGAGATTGCATCTTCGAGCCTAACCGCCATTGATAATATGGGAACTGTAGCATTGGCTGTGGTTTATGAAAAGACTAAGTCGAAGGCAAAAGAGACTACGAAGACGAATTGAAGTAAAATCTACATTTATATATATAAGCCGATGCGGGCGTGCAAATGCCGTCCGTAATCAGGCTTGTGTGTATAATATTAAGTAATCGACCACTGTCGGTTACGGGTGAGCGCGTGAACAACGTTGCATCTCTCTTTAAACAGGAAGAATGAAGGGCGGGACTTTTCAACCCCGTAGGGCTCGCAGGCCGCAAGGCCGAGAGCAGCCGCCGAGCTGTTGGAAAGTCCCGCCCGTATGGGTAAAGAAAGGAAAAAGGTATGGCTCAAGCTTTTCGAGAATTAAAAACAGTGACGGGGGACTTTATGCGAGTCAACATTTTCCCCGTCCGTCAATATCAATACGGTCGCAAGAAGAAAATGAAGCCCACCGGCGCGGCGATGAAGAAGCTCAATCAAGAAAGACGCGCAAGGCTTCTGTCCGACCTTATAAACCTCAACTTTACAAAGCACGATCACCAGATCAAGCTTGACTATACCACTTTCCGCGAGACCTTCGGAAGGAATCCCACTCCCGACGAGGTACAGAGGGAGATGCGCAACTTTCTCAGACGTCTGAAAAGAGTAAGCGAGAAAAAAGGCATCGAGCTTAAATACATATACTCAAGCGAGGTGGGTACCAGAGGACATAAGTCCCACCACCATATGGTCATCAACGCGGATCTTTCGCTCGACGAGCTTAAGAAGCTTTGGGGTAACGGCGGTGTCTGGATGCGCAAGCTTTACTTTGACAAGCGCGGCTGCTACGATCTTGCGGGCTATTTCATAAAAAGCAAATATACATACCGCTCCTATACCTGCTCGAAGAACCTTATAAGACCCAAGGAGAACGGAGAAGACAAGAACATTTTCAAGAACGATTATAAGATCCGTCAAAAGCACGTCAACTTTTTTACAAACGGTGACGTTGCGGAGATCGCAAAGCTCTATCCCGGCTGGGAGATCGCAGAGCTTCCCACGATCGCGCAAACTTTGGACAAAGATACCGGAGAACTACGGCTGCCCAAATGGGGAGTCTTTATCACGCTATTCTTGTACAAGCCGTCTGGCTTGTCGGATTTGGCGAGCACTTACAGTAAATATCAAGAGATCAGTGAATGGAGGAATACATAATGTTGCCTAAAACAGCTTACGATGTGGTTGTTGCAACAGTTGCGGACTACGAGAGGATGCGAAAGCTCGTAGAGGGCAACAGTATAAGTATTGACAAGGTCGGGAATCTTACCCGCAAGCTTGCCGCAATTGAAGACGCTATGCTTGCCGTTTGTGACGGTGAAGAGCCCGAGGCGGCAAGGGCATTAATGCGCGATATAGCATATCGCAGAGGCTACGAGCGGAGCGAAGCGAAGAAATATTATCCCGCAGTAGCCACTTTTGAGCGTCGAAAACGCGATCTTATAAACATGATAGCCAAGATGCTCGGTATAATTTAAGCACTTGGCGTTATAATCACGCATTTTTCCTCCGACTTTGCAGGCGCGTTATGCGCACGCGCAAAATATGAAGGTTTTTTTGTCATACTTTCGCATTGGGCTGACAGTACCACCCCGATTTCCTATCAAAAGACGATAGGAAATCGGGGTGGCTTTTATGTTATGCTTTTTATGAGGTCACAAGAGAGGAGGAGCTTAATGGCAAAAACTAAGTATAAACCAATATACAAGAAAAAGCTGTTGGATTACTTTTTGAAGTTCATTGATCTACGCGACGATCCTGATCTGAGCGACGGCGCAAATCGGCACGGTATGATATCCCTGGTCATAAGTGATGAAGGCGCGGAAAAGCAAACCAAGCCGGCTACCGGATACCCGACGCTGACAAAGTTTGCTATAAAAATCGGAGTAAGCCCACGCACAATCAGCAATTGGCGAAGAGAGTTCCCGGACTTTGACGAAGCTTGCGAGTTTGCCGAGGCGATCTTTGATGACGTTATCGATGAGAGAGCACTTACAGGCACTGTCGACGGCAGAGTCGCTATGAAGATCAGAGAGTTGAAGCAGAATGCTAAACAAATGGAAAAAGGTGCTCGGAGTGGAAGCGCTGGATTGACGATCGCAGTATATCCACATGACTCCAGCGCGCCGCCGTTAGAGTTGAGAGAATGGGACGGTGATATCGTTGAAGATACCGACTACGCAACAAACGATTGAATTGTCTCCGCAGCAGGAAGCGTTTATGCGGTCTTGGTGCGACGAGATCTTATACGGAGGTGCGGCGGGTGGAGGAAAGTCTTTTATTCAAGTGTTTGAAGCTTTGTGGTATGCGGTTGAGTATGCCGAAAGCAAACAAATTATATTCCGAAAGACGTTTCCTGAGCTTGAAAAATCGATAGTGCGCTTATCGCTTAAGCTATATCCCGGTAAGCCTTACGCGACCTATAACACAACAAAGCATGTGTGGACCTTTTGGAACGGTTCAATAATTGAGTTTGGATACCTTGCCCGAGAGAATGACTGTTATTTATACCAAGGTGCTGAGTATGATGTCGTGCGCTTTGATGAGGGAACGCATTTTACATTCCACTCGGTGAACTATTTAAAGTCACGTATAAGAGGACCGTATAAGGTTCCGCGAGCTTTGAAAATATCCACAAACCCCGGAAATGTCGGACACATGTGGGTAAAAAACAGATTTGTCGATCCTGCACCACCGTTGCATTATTTTAGGGGAAAAGACGGAACAAGGCGCATATTTATCCCGGCGAAGGCAACCGATAACTTTGTCCTTATGCAAAACAATCCCGAATATTTAAAGAATTTGGATGCGCTGACCGATGAAAACGAGAGAAGAATGCTCCGTGATGGTGACTGGGGAGTTGCGATGGGCGCGTTCTTCAATGAGTTTTCTAAAGACTTTCACGTCGTAGAACCTTTTGATATTATTCGGGATAAAAACGTACGGTTATACCGATCAATTGACTATGGTCTCGATATGTTGTCTTGCGTTTGGTATGCGGAGTTGCCGCCGTCAAGCGTCAATCCCTACGGATCTGTGTTTATTTATCGTGAACTTAATGTAAGCGACAAGACTATATCTGACGCGGCGCGGCTTATAAGAGAGGCTACACCGCCCACCGAGCATATCGTAGCAACTTATGCCCCGCCCGATGTCATAGCCAACCGAGACCGATTGACGGGACGCAGCCAGGGCGATATGTTTGCGCAAAGCGGTTTGTCGCTTACAAAGTCGAATAATGACCGTAAGGCAGGCTGGATCGCCGTTAAAGAGCTTCTCAAGATTCGTGATAACGGAAGACCGATACTTAAGATATTCAGTAACTGTCCGACGATTATAAAGCACCTACCTATGCTAATTCACGATGATAAGAACTATGGAGACGTAAAGACCGAGCCACATCTAATTACACACGCGCCTGACTCGTTGCGCTATTATGCCATCCAGTGGCATCAAACACATCCTATAAGGGACACAGACGAAGAAAAACGCGTATATTACGATCCCGACATTCTTGTGGACTATAGAAGAGCGAGTCCGTCAGAGCGGTTAAGGATCGAGCAAATGATGGGTGGAAAGCCCAAGAGATAAAATGGAGGTATTATGATTTTAAAAGGCAAAGACAAGCAAGACAAGCTTGCAGAGGCGCAGGAGTATTATTCGAGGGCATCAAATGCTCACTCCGCTAAGCGCGAGGATTTTAGAAAATACAACGATCAGTATAACGGTAGCCATGAGATCGACGGCTTCATAACCAACGAAGAGGGCGAGGTCGTTGAAAAAGCAAAAGCCGCAGATACGGTCTGGAATATATCGTTTGAATTACTTGAGGGCTCCATCGACACAGATCTCCCTCAACCTTTTGTTACTCCCGAGATGAAGTGCGAGCACAACATTCGCAACGCGCGCCGCATCGAGAATCTTATAAAAATGCTGATGGACAAGTATCCCTTTGAAGAATATAACGACGAGCAAGAGCGGAGTACGAAGAAATTCGGCACGAGCGCGGTCAATATCGAATGGGATACAAACGTAACCACAAGAAGCACCGTGGGAGAGGCTACCGTTGAAATAATGCGCCCGCATAACATTTACCCACAGCCGGGCATTAAGGACATCCGCGACTGTGATTACATATTTGTGGATTACGTAACGACCAAAGCCGCTATAATGCGCAAGTATTCTCTCTCTAAAAAAGACGTTGAAGACACGGAGTTCCGATTCGAGTACGACGACGATGACGACACCATCAAGGATGATGAGGATGTGGTAACGCTCACTGTCTTGTGGTACATAAATGATAAGGGCAACGTTTGCCGCTTTGCTTATTCGGGCGATCTTGTCCTTGAGGATGACGATGACTATTACTCGCGTAAGGTCGAATACTGTAAGACCTGCGGTCGCCGCCGTCAGATATGCGAGCAGGATGAATGCAAGCGTCCTGATTACTATACGCAAAAGCTCGACTATGACGAGCTCACCGAGGATCTTAAATGCTCCGACGGAAGAGTGATCCCCGCCATGTCTCCCGTGATCAAGGACGGCGGGCTTGTATTTGAGACCGTCAAGATGCCCGTAACCAATGACGACGGATCTCAGCTGATGGATATCGTCGGAGGCATAGAGGTCCCCGCGTTTATGGAAGTGCAGGTGCCCAAAATGCAACCCACAAGGCTTCCGTTCTATAAGCCAAAGACCCTTCCTGTAGCGATCCGATATAACATCCGTAACGGCGATAGCTTTTGGGGTATTTCGGATATGGAGGTCATCCGCGAGCAGCAGCAGGAGTGTAACAAGCTGACCAGCCGCATCCACGAAGCGGTTATGAAGTCGGGCGCAGCATTGATGAAGCCAAAGGAGGCAGAATTCACACCCAGCAATACTATATTTGACGCTACGATCGAGCTTGATAACAGCATGGACTCGCGTCAATACGGAGTGTATTCATACGCGGTAGATATATCCCAATGGCTTGTAGAGCGCGATAACCAGAAGGAGCAGGCAAAGAGACTTCTCGGTATATCCGACTCATTCCTTGGCCAGGCAGATAATACCGCCAAGAGCGGAATCGCCAAACAGATAAGCGTCTCGCAAAGCGCGGGAAGATTGGCAAGCAAAAAGGTCATGAAGCAATCCCACTTTGCGGATATCTTCAGACGATTATTTGAGCTTTACCTTGCCTATGCCGACGAGCCGCGACAGATCTATCACAGTGACGATCCCGGAAGCGATTGTCAAAGAGCCTTTGAGGAGCTCTTCAACCGTAATGACTTTTACGAGTGGGATCCCAAGACGGGCGAGTGGTATATCAATGATTGCTTCACCTTTGCCACCGATCAGAATGGCGCATGGGAACAGCAATATCCTCAGCTTTGGGAGATCGTTAAGAGTGACTATCTTGCGGGAATGTACGGAGATCCTGCAGATATCAACACGCAGATCTGCGTATGGCAGCATCTTGAGCAGCTTAAGTATCCTTTTGCAAGGAACATCGTCGAGCTCAAGAAAAAACAAAAAGAAGAAATGCTCTTGGCACAACAGCAAGCCGCCGCGCAAGGCGGTATGTTGCCGCAGGAACAGAGCGGAGGTACACCGCCTGAGCTTGCCGCTGCAGGTGCTATGAATGGAGGTGCAATGTAATGGGCGCAAAGGTAAAAAATCTTGATAATCAGATAAGCTTCGAGCGATTTGCTCAAACGATGAATAACAATGCTATGGTAGATATGCCAAACGCAAACCTTGAAAGGCAGTTGCCGGACGTGGGCATGCATACGAATACAATCGACAATGGAGGTCAGCAAGGCAATGCGCTTCCTACGTCTCCCACACCTACCAATGCCACCAATACTCAAGCAGAAGCTCCCGCGGTGACACCTACTACGGCGCAGGGACTGTCCACGGTGCCGTCTATAAGCGGTGCGATGAAGACAGAAGAGGAATGGATGACCGAGGGCGGCTATGATCCCGACAACGATTATATCAACGCGAAGAATCAACTTGAGTACGACTATATGCAGTCTTCCGCGAACTACGGATCTACCGCAGAGCAGTTGGCGCAGATGGGACTTACGGGGTCGGGTGTCTCCGATGTATTCCAGCTTGGCGCGTATCAATCATATATACAAGGCCAGAATGACTTGTATAAGGCTTGGGTTAAACAAAAAAATGAACTCCGTCAGCAATACAAACAATACACCGATACGTACGAGGCGAACGCTAAGGCGGACACCGCCAACGCATATAATTTCGGTTTAAATATGTACAACGGCGCCAATGCCGACGAGGTGCGCCGCCAGCTTACCGCCCAGGGCTACGATGCAAGCATTGTAGATACTGCGGTCGCAAACCTTGAGGCTCTTGACAAAAATAGCTTGCCTACTGTAAAGGCTGCCGAAGAGGAAAAGGGCAGGCTTTACGAAACCGCTTACGCTATGATGGAAGAAGGCTCAACGGCGCAGGAAGTAAGAGATTATATGATCAATAGCGGAGTCAACGCAGACTATGTTAACGAGGTAATGACTCGCTTGAGCGATAAAGAGTCGCTGTTTACCGATAAGGCTATAAGCGCAGGTGTTGCCGCTGTCAAGGAGCTATTTATGCGCGAGGTTGAGGATGCGGACGGCAATAAGAGTACGACAAACGTATTCAAGGGAAGCAACGATGATATAGAGACCGTCAGACAGGCTCTGCGTGGATCTAAGTATGAAAAGTATACCGACCAGATCATAGATCAGTTGAAGATTGACAAGCACAACCAAACCGCTGCGCAGTATGATGATCTCATAGCAGATATAAATAGCGGCACTGCCTACAGCGCATCCGATTACGCTCAGATCTACCGTTCGGCTCCTATCAAGAAACAGGCGGCGATGACGGAAGCTATCACAAAGCAGGTTGACAACCTCGTCAACGATCAAACTGCGTTTGACAATGCATATACATTCGTCGGAGTTGATAAGGCCACTTGGGATCAGGCCGATGACGGCGCCAAGATGATAAGCATCCTCAGTAGGATCGGCGACTTGAAGAACACCGGCGCAATCTCTTCGGAGACTACGGATAAATATTTCAGAGAATGGGTCGAGGATCAAATGGTCCAGATCGAACGCCAAGAAGACCGAGATGCTCTTGTCGAGCAGATTCAAACTTTTGCAGACAAGGGATATATCGGCAATGCTAATAAACTGATAAATCTTGTTACAGGAAAAAGAGAAAATAACACAGATGATACAGGCCCCATAAAAACAGAGTCCCCCAGCAGTTCGACATCGCAAAATTTCGATAAATTCGCCAACCCAACCATCACTCCTCCGCCGAGTTATGATCCCAGTAAAAAGTTTGATTACTACTACGCTACAGGAGGCAATCAATGATTAAAGTAAATACATTCAAAAAACGCTCCGACGAGATCTACGCCAACCGCCCGAAAAATCAGGGCGGTCTCCTTGGCGGAGCTGAATTTGCAGCGAAAAGCCTTGCAGCCGGTGTAGGATCGATCGGAGAAGGAGTCTTGGACATTTTCTGAGCTGCGGGAAATCTTATAGTCGGTGACGTTGAGGGAGCAAAGGATATGTTCCGAAATAACGTCGTGGGCGATTGGTACGCGGCGGAGCGCGAGGAATATAATCCCGACGGAGTCATGAGCTTTGTAGGCGACACACTTCACGGCATCGGACAATCAGCAGTCCTATTTATTCCTTACGCAGGCGCGCCGTTGTTTTATACCGGAATAGTCTCGCAGGGCGTTTCCTCTGCGGCAGCGATAACAGGTGAAGTAGGACTCAAGGAAATTGCCTACGGAGTCACGACGGGTGCGCTCGAAGGTGTTATAGATAAGGCTCTTGGCGGTACGGCATCAACCATATCAAATGCAGTAAAGGGCATCGGTAAAAATGCGGGCAAGAGCACGGGCAAGGCATTGTTTAAAGCAACCACTGACGCTTCAAGAAAAGGACTTATGCGTAAGATCTTGTCCAGCGGGGCAAGTGAGTTTGCCGAAGAATTCGTAAGCGAATATGCAGACACCCTTGTGCAAAGAGCATATCGCATTGATCCAACGAAGCAATATAGCCTCAAGGATGCAATATACTCGGGATTTGTAGGCATGACCTCCGGCATGGTAACAACGAGCGCGGTGGAGATCCCCCGATCTATCAATTATGCAAAAAAAGGACGCTCTATAATCGATCGCGGAAATTCGCAGACGCTTGTGAATACTGCAACGGTTGTAGCGGATAAGCTTGCCAATAAAGGCACCAACTTTAAAAACGCCGCAGGCTGGGTAACGGCTCTTCGTGGCCAAGTTGATGCATATAACGATCTCGTGAAAAAAGGTAAGGGCGATAGCGCAAGCGCAGCCACTATACTTGGCGAGATGCAGGCATATCTCTCTTACGCGGAGACCAAAGCGGTCCATGCGGGTCTGATGGAAAAAATAGAGAAAGCCAGCGATGAAGACAAGGCTGCTCTTGCAGAGTATATCAATATGCTGGTTGATAAGGAAAACCGCAAAAAGGATTACACTGCGGAAGACATAACTAATAACACCGACGAGATCGCGTCTCAGCTCGCTATAATGCAGTTTGCGGGAATGGCTTTGAATTACGAATCCATTACCGAGGATGTTATGCGCGAGAAAGAGATCAGCGAAGCTATAGCCAATGAGCGCAACGCTTCCACCGAAGAAGCTCCTGCGGCGACGGTTGAGGATGCGGCATTTGATCAGGCGATGGCGATGACAGAAGAGACACCTGCGCAGGTTGCGGAGACCGTAGAAATAGGGCAGGCCGTTGACACTGAGTCTGCACCCGCGCCCGCAAAAACAGCGGCAGATATAAAACGCGGCATTAAGAACGCAACGAATAAGATCGAAGTGCAAGGCAAGTTGTACGAGATCTCCGAGGCGAATATCGATGACATTTCCAACCGCGCCGAAAATCTGATCAAGAGCGGAGTAAGCGAAACCGACGCCGTAGCACAAGCGATCGACGAAGGGCTCAGCGATATCCGTTCGCTTGATGAGGGCGGCAAACTCTCTCCTGTATTTGCCAAGGCTCGAATCGCAAAAATCAAGGGCGCGATCATAAACGCCTATAGGCAAGACATTCAGAACGAGGCAAAAAAAGCCGCAAGAGAGGCAAAACTTGCTGAGGATACGGAAACCCACAAAACCGAAGAAACTGCCACAGAAGAAAAAATCGTCCCCGAAGCGGAGACGAAAACCGAAGCACCTAACACAAGTAATTATACCAAAATAAAGGGAGCCATCGTTCCTAATAAATCTGCACAGGCTACAAAAACCAAAGAAGCCCCCAAACAGCAGAATACCAAGGTTGAAGAAAAATCCAGCGATCGCACGAATGAATCGAGCGAAAACAAGACTGAACCTCCCAAGGTGTCCGAGGCTAAGGAATCTCTCACCGACGAGCAGAGAGCGGAGAGAGCCCGCAAGAAAGCGAAGGAGATGCTTGAGTGGGAACTGAATAATACCCCCACCGTCAATGAATTGAACACCGCCCGCGAATACGTCAAGGGCTTTGACAATTTGTCGCCTGAAAGGCGACAGTCTATAATCCGCATGATGCGCACTACAAAGGGCATAGACGTCAAGATCGTCAAGGGCATAGCAAACCTTATGGCTATTAAGGCGGGAACGGATCTTGATCTCCGATTTGACGAAGAGGTGTCCGAGTACGGTGTATCCGTCAAGAGCGAAGGCAGAACGCTTATTATCATATCCTCCAAGACCGATTTCAAGGAAACCGTAGAAGGCACCGTCGTCCACGAGCTGGTGCATTACCTTGAGAATAAGTCCGGATATAAGGCCTTCGCGGAACACGTAATGAAGCGCGTAAAGCCCGAAAAAAAGGCGGAGATCGAGAAGGAAGTTACCGAGAGGTATAACGAGCATTATAAGGTCGAATACAGATCAGAGCTTGAAAAGCAGGGGCTTACGGGCAAGAAGCTTGATAAGGCATTGGCGGAGAAGCTTGCGAGCGAGGAGCACAAGGCTCTGATCGAAAGCGAGGTTGTCGCCGAGCTTGTAGGTCAGGCGCTTAATAGCGATAAATTCCTGTCGCGATATGCCCGTATCGGAAACACCGACGGCTTTATAAAGAAGGCATATACCTTCCTCCGCGCAATGGTCAAGGAACTGAAGAGCAAGGACAAAGAGAATAACGAGCTCGCCGATATCATCATGCCGACGATCAAGAGTATGGATAGGTTGTTGCAGATGGGGAATGCGAGTGAGGGTGCTAAGGGGAAGAAGTATCTTTTTGCGGGTGATAAAGCAAAGACTGCCGACAAGATGAAGCTTGCGACGGCGAAAGAAATGCTTGAAAGCGGAGCTGACAGCGAGACGGTACGCCGCGAAACGGGCTGGTTTAAGGGATATGACGGCAAGTGGAGATTTGAGATTGATGATTTTGAAAGCGGACTTATAGAAAATCCTAAACTTGAGTGGCACGAGGATGACGGCGAAGTTTATTTCACGGGTAAAATCTCGGATATCTTCGATCATAAAGAACTTTTTGCGGCATATCCCGATCTGAAAGATATAAATGTCGTTATTCAAAAGACCGAGCTTGGTGTGGACGCCATATATCAGCCGAAATCAAATTACATTACGCTTAGTATAGAGCAGTTTAAGAGACATACTAAAGCGTATCACGACTATTTGGATGGAGGACGCAGAGCTGAGATCAAGAGAATTGAGGCATCTGAGGCTTACAAAGAGTATAACAAGCTATATGACGATGCTGTTATGGACGAAATGAAGCCCACGGAGTGGCTTGAGGCTGAAAAAGCCGCGAGTGAAAAATTCTATTCGTCAGAACTTGGAAAGCGTTACTATCAATTAATGTGGGGTAAGGACGGATTTGTCGGTGATAAATTCGAGTTTGGCTGGTCTAAAGCCGCCAAGGAAACCCTTGTGCACGAGCTGCAGCATGCGGTACAAAAGCGAGAAGGCTTTGCATCCGGTACAAATACTCGCGATGCGAACTATGATCGAAACGCAGGCGAAATCGAGGCAAGAGATGCTGCACATCGTGCGAATATGACATCCGAGCAAAGAAAAAATACCCGACCTAATATAGACCGGGAGGATGTTGTGTTTGCGGATAAAAGTTCGGTTAGTTATTTTGCGGCGAATAACAAAAACGCAGAAAACGAATCCACCAAAGAGCAACTTCGAAATCATCTTGACGAAGTCAATGCAATGGAGCCGGTTGCAAATGTAAGGTATCAAGTTGTTAATAAACAAAAAGCAAAACAAGATACAAAAGATTTTTACAAAAGCAAGGGATATAAACTTGATAGGCAGAATTTTGGCGTAATCGAAATGGGCGAAAGCGAGGTCGAATTAAGTTCAAATTACGCAAATACTGCGGCAGAGTTTGCAGCATGGATGACCGTTCCAAATGTATTAAAAAGAGGCAAACTAATATCTGGACATTACGATCATAAAGGTGAAGGTTTCCCGACATATACTTTCGCTGCACCGGTTGTTATTAATGGGCAACGAGGCAATGTTGCCGTTGTTGTTAGAAAAACCGGAAAATATAGATATAAGATGCACAGGATACTGATGCCTGACGGTTCGGTTTTCGTTTATAAAGATATAAACGAAAATGCAGAACTTACGGGCTCCGATATCCTCCTTAACGAGAAGGAGAAGGGACCGGACATCAGTTCTGCATCTACTAATAGTATACCACAAAAATCGGATTTGTCAACACCTTCTGCGAAAAAATATTCCCTTGCGCCGAAGAAAGCGCAGACGAATGCGAAGGAGGAGGGGAACAAGCAAAATGCGGAGCTGGATGAAAAGGGTGAGGTTATAGATCCTTATTTCGAAAATGCTTATTTGCGGTCAAATCTTGCGGAAGCCGAAAAAAGGTACAATGCTTTGCTGGAAGAAATGCAGAATATGCAAATGCGTATCGACTACCTTGAAGGTCAGAACGAAGAATATACCGAAGGCGGAAGCAATCTTGCGACGCTGTTGAAGGAAGCGTATGAGCAGAAGCAGGGATATGAGTTTATTGTAGCTGATCTCAAGGGCAAGATCCGTCAAAAGGACAAGGATCTCAAGAATGAAAGGAGAAAAACAAAGTACCAAAAGGATATCAAAGAAAACTATGCAGAGCAATTAAAACACGAAGAAGAAAAGTATTTGAAGCTCCTTGAGGAGGGGACTAAGCAAAAGAATTTCGACTTCATTGAGATCTTCGAGCTTCGTGCCCGTCTTAGGGAGTTGGGATACGACTTTGAAGCCGAGAGAAAAAAGGCAGAGCGTTTACTTGAGCAGAATGATAAACAAAAAGAAATGATAAAAGAAGGTAAAAAAGAAATACGCATGGCACAGGCAATTGTCGAGGTGCGGACGAGAGAGGCGGCAAGGCTTGCAAAGGAGCTTGCAAAGAGGCGCGAGGAATTCGGTAAATATTATTCGGCAACACCTATCAAACGCGAGGTCATGAACATTGTTGAGCGCGGAGATGTATCAAAGCTATTTGGCGGTACATATACTCCCACAATAGAAGGCGTTAGCGCAAACGATATTGCAGAATACATCGCTATAAATCTTAATATCAAAGGCGACGACGGTAAGGTTGCTAACAATATCGTAAGAGTGGCGGCTGAAAATCTTATACAAAAGATGAAGTTTATCGATTCCGAAAGCGGAGAGGTAAAATATCTTGAAAATATCGTTGATGCAGATACCTATAAGCTGTTTGTTGCAGCGGCGAAAGGTGAGATTGCCGAAATGATCAAAAATGCTGGCACTGTAAATCCTTACTCTAAGCTAGTGCGAGATTATGAGAAAAAAATTGCGCAGTACGTCAAAGAAGAGGAACAGAGCAAGGAGCGCAAGGCTTATGGCGAACAGCTTCCTAAGACGTATCAAGAAGCTCTCAAAATGAGAAAGCTTGAAAAGCGAGGAGCTGCGGGATTTAGCGAAAACATCGAAGCGCTTGCTAAGAAGTTTGCGGGACTTGTGGACGAGAGCGGTCACCTGCATTTGAGCAGGATTGATGATGCAATGAACGTTTTGAGTGAATTTATTGCAAAGGAAGAGCTTAAGAACGCTGACGAGCGCACGCGTTTAAAAATCGATGACGCCGAAACAATGACTGACTTTGCATCGGATGATGCCATGCTCGCACTGCTTAAGGCACTTGTTGAGAATTACAAACACAACAGGCTCGGCACAAATCCAAGCCAAATGCAGACAGCAGAGGATCTGAAGAACGTCGAGGAGATTATCAAGGTGCTTCGAAAATATGTGGAGGAATACGGTAAGGAATACTTTAACGGTCATTACGTGGATTCTGTCGCGCTTGCAGAGCAGGCAGTGAAAAATGCCTTTGAAGTATCGAAGGGTAGGGCGTATAAGACGAAAGTAGGTGAGCTTCTCGGAACAAATCTGAAAAAACTGGGTGACGCGTATTTCTACAGAATACTTACTCCGGAAACGGTCATCGAAACGCTTGAAGGATTTGAGAAAGACGGAGTGTTGACCAAACTTTACCATCAAATACGTGTGGCTAGCGACAAGCGAAACACAATGGCAATGAGGATGACAAAGCCTTTTGTCGAGTTCTTTGAATCAAAGGAGCACCGTTGGCAAGACAAAGGACTGCCGATGTCCTATGATCGGAAGCTGAGAAAAAAGATGATCAGCATTAACGGCACCGACATTCGCCTTGACGACGCTATCTACCTTTACTGCCTTACCAAGGATCCCGACTCTTACGTCGGTCTTGCGGAGAACGGCTTTATCACTTACAATGAGGATGGACAGCGCGAGCACACCATCAAGATCGAGGATATTGAAAGAACGAGGTCGAATATCGCAAATCAGTTCGACGACGTGGACGTGGAATTCGTAAAGCTGGTCGAGGGCTTCTTCAACGGTACGGCAACAAAAATCAAGTACGATGCCGACGTGAAGATCTTCGGCGTGAGCAACAACCGCGACACCTATTACATCCCGATTTACCGATACAAGTATGCGAGGATGAGGAACGTGGCGGATGCCCGCGCAAGCATTGCGGAAACGATCACGGTGTTTAATAAGTCTTTCACCCATAACCGTGTGGCGAATAATACGGCTATTGAGAGCAGCGGCATTGCTAACATCATCTACACACACGCGAATTCGCTTGCGGACTACTCGGAGCTTTATCTGCCTCTGAAGGCATTCGATAGAATCTATAACAGAGCGGTGCCGCTTGAGAACGGCGAGATAAGGTCTGCCCGCGACGTCATGAACAACCAAGTGTGGAAGGGAACGGATCAGTTCCTGCAGGATCTCTTTAAGGATATTCAGGGGCAGGGAGAGCGGAGAGACAATGCCCTTGAGAGTGCGGTCGGCGCGATACGCGGCTTCTGGGTGAGCTCGTTGCTGGGCGCGAACCTGAAGGTCTGCACCACTCAGCTTACGTCTCTTGTGTCGGCTACACAGGTTATCGATCCCAAGTATATCACAATGGCGAGCCCGAAGGTTGCGACACCCGACAAGGCTCTTGGCGAGAGAGCGGACAAGTACAGTGATATTATTGAAGAGCGAAGCTTTGACAACGAAGCGATGAAGGCGCAGGGTAACCTGCAGAAGATAGGTAAGATCGGTAAAATCACGGGCATGGGAATCGAATTTGTAGACAGACGCGTTTGCTTGACGATTTTCCATGCGGCGGAGTTACAGGTGCAGGATCAGAAGGGATACGCTGTCGGAACCGAGGAAAATGCAAGGCTTGCGGCTAAGCTCGCTGACGAGACGATCAGAACGACTCAGTCAATGTCGGATGCGGCAGAGAAATCTGCGCTTCAAAGAAGCAAGAGCGAGATCGGAAAGCTCTTCTCGATGTTTACCTCGGATACGGTCAAGAATCTCTCTCACGCTTACGGCAACGTTATGAAATATATGGCGCACAAGCGCAGAGCGGCGGCTGATCCCGACGGCACGGTCTACCAAGAGATGCTTAAAAAAGATGCTAAGGATCTGCGCCGCAGCGCAAGGACGCTCCTTATGACGGGTGTTATGCTCGGACTTATTGCGCAGGGCTTCAAGTGGCTTTATGACGAGCTTGAAGACGATCCCGAGGAAAGACAGAAGGACTTTGCGATGGATATCGCTTCTTCCACTCTGAACATATTCCCCGTGGCGTCCGACTTTATCGACAAGCTGGTCTTGGGATACGATATGTCCCTCAACGTGCTTGACGTGGCGAATGATACGATCGACGCGATCAAGAACGGCGCGGGAGTAATATCGAGATCAATGAGCGGTGAGTACGTCTCCAAGGACGAGATAAAGCGCGCGGCGTCGAATGCAGGAACGAGGCTCATATCCTTCTTCGGTATCCCGATAGAGCCTGCCAGGAGGACGGTAACCGGTCTTATAAGACGTTTCTCACCCGAGACGATATACGGATACGATACGATGCGTTACGGCGCGAGCTGCAGTGCGGATATTCAAGCGGCTATCGAGAGCGGAGACGATGCTCTTGCAGAGGCGGTGATCGAACAGCTTTACAAGGACGAGGCGACCGGCACATATTCTCAGTCTGAGCTTGAGGAGGTCATAAGGCTTTACAGCATCACCGACGAGGACGGCGACCATTATAACGTACTGCCCAGGCGTGTTCTCAAAAAGATGGAGGACGGCACCGAACTTAACGCGGCGCAGCGCAAGCAGTTCAACAGTATATATTCCCAGGCGTCTGCCAAAGTGAACGAGCTTATAAGAAGCGAGGAGTATAAGATGCTTGATGACAAGGCAAAGGCGAAGGCGATCCGCGACACCTACGAGCTGTACTATAACAGAGCGGCGGCAGAGGTCGTAGGCAAGGAATGGAGCGCAAACCAGGCTTATTCCAAGCTCACCGACAATTATACCGTGCTGATGGCCTCCAAGGCTTACAAGAGCAGTCTGGAGGCGTACAAGACCGACTCGGGCAAGGAAGTAACCGTCAAGGAGCAGTTCTCCCAATACGTGAAGAATTTGAACCTCTCGGACAATGACTATTTGATCGTTGCCTACGCAAACGGCTACAAGGGCAAGAAGACCACAAGGGCACTACTTAAATATATCAACTCCCTCGATCTGAACGAGGCTGAAAAGCAGCAGATCGCAAAAGCTCTTAACTTTGACCTGAAAAACGGACGGTTTACAGAAAAGGAAGATTGACCTCAATACTCCCCAAAAACGGGCGACCACCCCGATTTCCTATCAAAAGTCGATAGGAAATCGGGGTGGCTTTTTTGGTATGATAAAGATGCAAACCAAATACAAAAAATGAAAGGAAGGTACAGGTTATGGCAAAGAAAAACGGCGGCGCAAATCCTTACGCAGGCAATTCGGGCGCGGTTGTAACGGCTACCAACATCAAAAAGGGCGGTACGACCTCTGTCAAGATCACTAAGCCGAAGGGGTAATATCATGGGAAAGATTCTTGTAAAAATCCCGCTTCAGTTCTTCGGTGAGCCCGAAGATTTTGACGACGGTGATGAAAATCTCGACGATGATTTCTTCGACGAGGATGACGGATACTACGATGATGATCCCGACGATGACGAAGATCAGGACGGAGATGGATCTTCGGATGACGGAGACTCTGACGACGGATCCGACGATGAGACCGCAGACGGCAACGGCGAAGAGCCCGCGCAGGAAGGCGCAGAAACGCCCGCAGAGGGCACAAACGCAGAGAGCGAGCTTATAAGCGAGCTTAAAGCACTCGGCTATGTAGGCAACGATATAGCCAGCCTTGCAGCCGATATGAAGGCTAAGAGGGAAAGCAAAGCAGCGACCGATGCGTCCAAGGAGCGCAAGGCGGTAAACGCTGCAGGAAAGAGTCACATCAAATCGAGCTCACCGGGCAAAGGAGCAAGCGGTGACGGAACGGGCGGTGTTACCGAGCGTCAGGTCATTTCGTTTGCAGAGCGCGCGGGATGTTCAAAGGAAGAAGCAAGGCGCGTCCTTGCCAAGCATGCTCGTATGATGAGCAACTAAGAGAGGAGAAAAAATATGTTTAAACTTATTTTGCGTGACGGTGCGCCCGAGAACACCGGTATTCACGAAGGAATCGAGACTACAGTAACTCTCAAAAGAGGACAGGCTGTAAGTGTCTCAGCGGGCAAAGCAGTGGTAGCGACGGGCGATGCGCCTATATACGGCATTGTCGCGGAAGAGCCTATTGACGGTATCGTTACGGTTCTCAAGGTAGCACCCGACATGATCTTCAGATGCCCCGCAACAGCCAATGCTGCTAAAGGATCAAAGGTCACGCTTGCAACAGGCGCAGAAGGAGTAACCGCAACAGCTGTAGCGTCGGGCAAGTATGGTGCAACCATCGTAGAAAATCTTGAGGGCGGCTTCGCAGAAGTTCGCTTTGAATAATAGGAGGTAAAAAATGCCGAAGGTACATTTTAATTACAGCAAAGAAATAAACGGTTTTAAGGATTCCCGAATCAAGGGCATCGGAACCGAGGTAAGTGCACTTATTGAAGAGGGCCTTAAGGATGACAAGGCTAAAAAGTCGGTCATTCCGTGGCTTTATAACGAAGTAAAGTCCAACAAGCAGACAGAGCGTATCGCTGTCGAAGAGGGATACGACCTCATGGATCCTACGCACGACGGTGATCCCGCAAAGACAGATAAGACCAATGAGATTGGTCATAAGGACATAAGCCACATCGCATACACAAAGAACGTTGTCCTCACCGAGACAATTCTTGAGGATGCGCACGGCAGCATGTCCCCCGATATCGAGCTTAAGGCAAGATCTCTTCCCGATGCTTATTGGAGAACGAGAGAGGCGGTCGCACAGGGCGCGTATATCAACGGTGAGCAGGAAAGATTCCTTTTCCGCGGTGCTCCGATCGACACCACCACATATGACGGCGAGCCTCTGTTCTCTACCCAGCATACTTACGGTGATGAAGAGGGACATGCTTTTGGCACACAGTCCAACCTTTATTACATCAAGCTCGGAGACAACTATACAGCGGGAGATATCGCTGAGGTGCTTTCTGCTTCCGCTGCAGTTATCAACCAGATGCTCAACTCTAACGGCGAAGCTCAGGACTTTGACGCTGATACCGTACTTGTTCCCCGCGGAGTAGAGACGAACGGATTTGTGGATAAGGTTCGCAGAGCTATCGGCTCCGAGTATTTCCCCGGAACTGCCAACAACGACATCAACACCCAGAGCGGACAGTGGAACTTTGTTCCCATGGGCCTTTGGAAGCCCGCTAAGCCCGAGATCATCGTTATGTCTCAGGATGCAAAGAAGATGATGAAGTCGATGTTCTACAACAGAATCGACCTTCAGGTAAAGGTTTGGGAAACGCCCAGCTCGGGCTCTCTCAACTGGAGATCCAGGACGAGGTTCGGTGTTGGACACGTGGATTATAAGCACTGCATGAAAGTTAAGATCTTGGGAAGCTCCGACAGCACTGACGGTATGACTGAGCTCAAGATCTAAGAGGTGTACGATGAACGGAAAAGAGATATATGATCAGATCCTGCTGCTTGGAGCGCGATCCTCCCACGACTTCGAGTTTCAGGATAATGAAGTTAACGGCGCGATCAACCGCGCAATAGACGAGGTCAACCGACTCTTTCCTGTAACCGAGAGTATTCAGCTACTCAATTATCCGATCCGCCCTTCGGCTTATTACAAAGGAATAACCGTACATAAGGGCGGTGAGGATGTAGTATTTAATGCAAGCGATATAAAGTCGCTTGCATTTGCTGTATCAGGTACGGGCGAAGCGCACGTTGAGACTATCGTCAAAAACGAAGACGGTGAGGAGTCTTGGCAGTCTAAAAAGCTCTTTGAATGGGCGGACTTGACAAAGCTTGAAATCAAAAAGCTCCTTGTGGATAGCGAAAGAATGCCGAATTATTATGAAAATCGCGGACCTGTTCGTCTGCGATTTACAGGAGAATACACCTACCTTATAAAAGACGTAAGCTTCTATAACGAGCTTGACGGCGACATTGAGGATGACGTGGACATATACTCGCCCTGGATAGCATACGACCTGAAAAACGGTAACTACGCGGGCGGTAACTTCCTCGATTTCGCATCATTGCCCATAAGGTTTAATGAGGTGAGCTTGAATTCACCCAATGATTACAGGATCGAAGGCTCGGTGATCTATCTGCCCGCCGATAAGCAAGGCACTTATGAGCTCAATTATTATAAGCGCCCGACGCATCTTAATGCGGACAGTGTCGGCGGAGAAGAGCTTGACCTTGATCCCCGTCTCCATATCCTTGTCGCGCTTAAGGCGGCGTATTATATTTACGCATTGGTTGACGAAGAAGCTGCGGCAAGCGCGGATGCCGAGTATCAGAAAAACCTCAGCTTGGTAATGACAACAATGCCCAAGTTGAAGACCCCCAAGCATTTCAGAGATACACGGGGGTGGTAAGACATGGCAGGGAAAAATACCTACACGCAGCATTATTCCGATTTTGTAGGAATCGATGTCTCCAGCGATCCTCGTTCCGTCGCGCGCAATAGACTCGCGTACAGTGTTAATATGTGGCGCGACTATGAGAGCGAGCAGGGCGCGGCAATAGAAACCTTCCCGGGCTTCAGATTGGTTGCGCCGCTCAAGTATAAGACCAACGGCATGTATCAATTCCGTTCAAAAAGCGGTGGTGATTACCTGGTCGTTCATGCGGGTACTAATCTGTATGCATTTGAAACAAATAACCTTGCAGAAGGCGCGCATAAGGGAAACCCCATCCCCATCCTTGAAGATAGTCTCGCCAACAATAATTCAACGGGCTTTCTTTTTAACAACAACCTTTATATTCTTGACGGCAAGCATTTCATAATCGTAAGCGGTGTCGTTGACGGTACAACCGAGAGCATCACCGCAAGCGAGATCGATGCGTATATACCTACCACGTATTTTGATGGTAAGCCTTATGAGCAGAGAAATATGCTCAGTGAGTATGCTTATGAGATTGTTAAGCAAGAGTCGTTAGAAGAAATGTCAGCAAGTGCTTATGAATACAGTGACCAAATATCCACCGATAGGTATCGACTATCAAAGCGTTATGTTAAAGGCATTGCT
>JBGVHJ010000111.1:0-54262 GCA_045122255.1 Eubacteriales bacterium
AAAAAGCATACCGGCTTGACCCCCACGGAGCAGCAAAAAGGATAAATTCAAAATTACAATTCACAAACAAGCAAAAACCCCGAGGAATCGTCCTCGGGGTTTTATAGATTCAATTAAGAATTATTCAGCGTCGGTCGCTTCAGCAACTTCCTCAGCAACTTCCTCGGGCATAGCCTCAGCAAGTGCCCGAGCCTCCTCAAGGATAGCTCTGATGGAAAGGCTTACCTTCTGCTTCTCGTCGTCGATCTCAACGATCTTAGCGTCAACCATCTGACCGTTCTCAAGAACGTCAGCAGGCTTTGCGATCTTGGTAGTAGCGATCTGAGAAATGTGGATAAGACCGTCTACACCGTCAACGATCTCTGCGAATGCACCGAAGGGCATCATGCTAACGATCTTAACGGAAACGATATCGCCAAGAGCATAGTTGGTCTTGAAGATAGTCCAGGGGTTGGTAGCGTCGGTCTTGTATGTAAGAGAAATTCTCTTCTTCTCAGGATCGAAGCTCTTAACGGTAACAGTAATAACGTCGCCGATAGCAACAACGTCTGCGGGAGACTTAACTCTCTTCCAGGAAAGCTCGGTGGTGTGTACCATACCGTCAACACCGCCAAGGTCAACGAATGCACCGAAAGCGGTCATGCTCTTAACAACACCGGTGTACTGCTTGCCCTCTTCGATGTTTGCCCAGAACTCAGCCTCAGCCTTCTTTCTCTCCTCACGGAGTACGGAGCTGATGGAGCCCTTAGCTCTCTTGTTCTCTACCTCGGTAAGACGAAGCTTAACGGTCTGACCGATCATGGTGGAGAGGTCGGTGTTCTTGGGAGTTCCGGTCTGGGTTGCGTGTACGAATACACGGGTGCTGTTGTCAACGAGGACGATAACACCAACGTTGCCCTTAACGGTCTCGATAACGGTACCCTCAAGGATCTCGCCGGATTCCTTAGCCGCTACGATCTTACCCCAGTTCTTGTCGGAGTCAACTCTCTTCTTGTCAAGGGTTGCGAAGCCCTCAACGTCGCTTACGCGTACAACGAACGCCTCAACAGCGTCGCCGATCTTGAACATCTCAGTCAGCTTTGCAGAAGGATCGTCCGTAATCTTATCAGCTTTGATAATTCCCGTGACCTTCGCGCCGATATCAAGCTGAAGCTCGGTGTCGTTAACTGCGGTTACGTAGCCGGTAACAATATCTCCTGTATTTAAAGTTTTGAATGATGTCTCAAGAAGTTCTGCAAAATTCTCTTTGCTCATGGTTCTTTCTACCTCCTTAATTATATCGTGCGGGGTAGACGCTCCCGCTACGATTCCCACTTTTTCGTGGTTTAACGGAAAATACTGCTCGAGCTCCGCCGCGTTTTCTATCATAACGGTGTTCTCGCATCCTGCCTTGCATATTGAATAAAGCTTAGCAGAATTTGAGCTTCCCTTGCTGCCGATCACGATCATAAAATCGCTTTCCGCAGATAGCCTCGCCGCTTCGACCTGCCGTTTTTCCGTAACATTACATATTGTATCAAAAATTAAAGGATTTGTATATACCTTTTTTGTAAATTTTTTTGTTTTCTCCCATTCCAACAAATTTTGCGTTGTTTGGGCAACCAAAATTGGTGCTTTTGCGCATAGGTTTTTAAGCTTTCCGACGTTATATGCCGCCTCAAGCTTCTCCGCCTTCTCAAAGACGAAAACTTCGCCGTCAAAACGGCTGCAAAAGCCTCTTACCTCGGGGTGATCACCGTTTCCGAGCACCAGCAAAAGTCCGTCCTTATCATTGTGCTCCGATACTATTTTATGTATCTTGCTGACGAATACACAGGTGCAATCCACAAAGGAAAACCAAGGATTTTCGCTCGTGCCCTTGATCAGCAGCTCCTCCGTCTCACGGGGAATTCCGTGCGCTCTGACGAAGACCTTGACGGGGGCAGCTTCGCACGCCTCTGCCGCCAATCTCGCGATATCTGAAACGTCTGCAACGGCAACGCCCTTGGCGGCAAGCCGCGCGTTATAGGTATCATTGTGAATCAGCTTTCCAAGGGTGAAAATACGCTCACCGGGCTTTGCGGTGGCTATCTCCTTCTCGACGGCACTCGCGGCTCTTGCAACTCCGAAGCAGAAGCCCGCGTTAGCGGCAACGGTCACCTTGGGCTCATTTTCCGCGAGACGCACGCTTTGCTTCCTCCTCTGCCTCCGCATTCTTATAAAGCTCGCAAACGCGATCGAACATCAGATTGGTAATTCTCGTATACTCGCCGGAATTTTCGGAATTGTAATCAAGCTCCTCAAATTTAATAGGCTTGCCGTAATAAACGTCAACTCTTCTGAAGAATGCAAATCTATTGCCCTTGGTCTTGATGCAACACGGGAATATTGTAGCGTTTGCCTTAGTAACGATCATAGCCGCGCCGTTCTTAAGATCAGCCTCCATAGGAGTCTTTCCCTTTTCGCGCGTTCCCTGAGGGAATATACCAACGCACTTGCCGGTCTTCAGCATATTGATGGAATTTTTAATAGCGGACACGTCGATGCCCCCGCGATTGACGGGATAAGCACCCAGCGCCTCGAAAAGCTTATTGAGCAGAGGCAGCTTGAAGAGCGACTTTTTTGCCATATAATGGGGCTGCTGATTCTTTATTCCCGCGCAAAGGAAGACGGGATCGGCATTTGAAATATGGTTTGCGATAATGACGTAAGGTCCCTCCTCGGCGGTGGGCTCATTTTCCGCACCGTGATAATGGACTCTGAACAAAACCTTTGATATGCGGCCTACGGTGTGCCACACAAAAACGTAAAATTTGCTTTTCACTGTTTCATAACTCCTGTTTTTTCGGCAATATAGTTTATGATATAATCGACCGACGCATCAAAATCGTAGTCGGAGTTGTCAAATATGTGAGCGTCATCGGCAGGCTTGAGGGGCGCGACCGCGCGGCTGGAGTCTGCTTTATCTCTCTCGGTGAGCTCGCGGAGAACGTCCTCGAATTTAACGTCCTGACCCTTCGCCAAAAGCTCATTGTAGCGTCTCATAGCTCTCGCCTCGTCGCTTGCGGTCATAAAGATCTTGACGTCGGCATCGGGCAGAATGACCGTTCCTATGTCTCTTCCGTCCATAATAACACTGTTCTCTCTTGCAAGCTTCTTCTGTGCTTCAAGCAAAAACGCGCGGACGTTTCCAACGCTGGAGCATGCAGACGCGAACATCGAGATCTCGGGCTCACGGATCTTGTCACCAAGGTCAGAACCGTTGAGGATAACGTGCTGAGAACCGTCTACGTATGCGATCTCAATATTTATTTTGTCAAGCAGAGGGGTGATAAGCTCGCTCACCTTGGCATCTTCAACCGAAAGACCGTTTTCTCTGGCAAAATAACCTACCGTGCGGTAAAGCGCTCCGGTGTCGACGTAAATAATACCAAGTCTCTTAGCTACTGCCTTTGAAATGGTCGATTTGCCCGCGCCTCCGGGACCGTCAATAGCAACGTTAATGTGCTTCATATCTATATCCATCCTTATAATTCATTTTCAAAAGTTTAGCTCCGCCGCGCTCTCCCCTGCGACAACGGCAGTTGAGAAAGCGATCTGAAGGTTAAATCCGCCGGTATATGCATCAAGGTCAAGCACCTCGCCCGCAAAATAAAGTCCCGAAACTAATTTTGATTCCATAGTCTTCGGATTGATCTCACCGACCGAAACACCGCCCTTTGTCACGATCGCCTCGTCGATGGGGCGGAATCTGATAAGCGGAATTCTCATATATTTTATCGCTTCAAGCAATCTTCTTCGCTCTTCCTTGGTAACCGAATTTACCTTTTTTCTCGGGTCGATTCCACTGATACCGATTATAGGTTCGATAGCCTTCAAGGGGAGCAGATCGTCAAGCGAATTGACGAAATCCTTATTATTATACTTAGCGAAATCGTTTCTTATCCTTGCGTCAAGCTCGTTTTCGTCAAGCGCAGGCTTTAAGTCGATAACGGCATCGTAAATTCCCTTTTCGATATCGGGAATGTGCGCCGATGCGGAGAGCACCATAGGACCCGTCATGCCGAAGTGTGTAAACATCATTTCACCGAAATCCTCAAAGACCGACTTTCCGTTATCGCGGCGAACGACCTTCAAGGAAACGTTTTTCAGAGAAAGTCCTTGCATTTTCTGCGCGAGATTTCCGCCTGTAACTATCGGAACAAGGGACGGGCGCAGCTCGGTCACGGTATGACCCGCCATACGCGCAAATTTATATCCGTCACCGTCCGAGCCCGTGCCGGGATAGCTTTTGCCTCCGGTGCAGACTATAACGGCATCCGCAGGATACCTTTTATCCCCTGCGAGAACCGCGCTGACGCGCCCGTCGATAATCTCCAACGATGTCACTCTTTCGTGAACCGTCTTCACTCCCGTGTCGCGGCAGCGGTCGCTCAGAGCCTTTACTATATCAGCCGCCTTGTCTGAGACCGGGAAAACTCTTTTTCCTCTCTCGACCTTAAGGGGCACTCCGCAGCCCTCGAAGAAATCCATAGTATCCGCGGTGGAAAAACGGTTCAGCGCGGCATAAAGAAATCTCGGATTGGTGGGCACGTTGTTCAAAAATTCATTTGTGGCAGAGTCGTTGGTAACGTTGCATCTTCCCTTGCCCGTAATACGGAGCTTTTTGCCGAGGCGGTCGTTCTTTTCGAACATCAGAACCTCAGCGTCGAGGTAAGCCGCGTGGATCGCCGCCATCATTCCTGCCGCACCGCCGCCTATGACGGCTACTGTTTTTCTGTTATTTTCTGCCATATCAATCGTTATTTTTGTCGTATACGTTATACTCGTCCCAGACCTCTTCAAGGCGGTGGAGTCTTTCGGAAAGCTTATCACTGCTCTCGCGTGAGACCGCAACAATAAGCGCATTTATGACCGACATGGGGGCAACCAGCGAGTCGGCAAAGGAAGCCATGTCACTTTGCGCAACGAGAAGCTGATCCGCCTTTTCAGCCAAGGGAGAGCTTTCACTGTCGGTAAGCGCGATAACGTCGGCACCTGCCTTCTTTGCATACCCTACGCAACGGATAACGCTTCGAGAATATCTGGGGAAGCTTACTGCGATAAGCACGTCGCCCTCGCCAATGCTCATCATCTGCTCAAAGGTCTCGCTACCCGACGTGGTCTGTATCAATCTTACGTTATCGAATATCATACGAAGGCTGTAATTGAGGAATCCCGAAAGATAGGACGATGCTCTCATGCCCACTATGTATATATTCTTCGCAGAGATGATATGCTTGACCGCCTCGTCAAAGGAGGCTCTGTCGATATCTGCGGCAGTCTTCTTGATCTTTTCAATATCGGAATAGAGCACCTTTTCAAGCACGTCGCCCTCGCCGATAAGGTTATTTGTCACCTCGACTCTCTGCACCGCGGTAAGCTTAGCTCGGATAAGCTCCTTAAGAGTTTTTTGGAATTCGGGATATCCCTCGAATCCAAGCTCCATAACGAATCGAACTACGGTTGACTCGGAAACAGATACCTCCTGACCGAGCTTTGCGGCGGTCATATAAGCCGCCTTATCGTAGTGCTCATTTATAAAAGTCGCGATCTGCTTCTGGCTTTTGGAGAAATTCGAATAATTCTCTTCAATAAACTTTAAAATGTCGTTTTTCAATTATCCATCCAAACCTTTCAAGTTACTTTCGTCGGATATTTGCGCAAAATGATACATTTTATATTATATAACATTTTTATAAAAATGTCAATCTTAATTTATCAAATAATTGATTTTGCTCTTGATTTTTTCTAAAAAACGGTTATAATGAAATTGATGCTGATATTAGGCGAGCAGCGGCATTTTTTCACACCGAAAGGAGAGACAAATGAGCAGGATCAGAATTCTCAGCAACAATCAATGGTATTGCGACAAAAATCAGCCCAAGTGGATCGAAAATGGGCTTGATTGCTCCGCGGAGGCGCGGGCAAAAGGCTTTGCGAGGGTGTTTGAGGAGATCGACGCAGACGTTATCGGTTTGCAGGAATGTTCACCGCTGATGGCTGATCTGCATATGCAGCACCTTCTTTCCCGCGGCGCGGGATATGCTCTTTTATGGGGACGCGACACTCCGATCCTTTACAAAAAGGACAAATTCACTCTTATAGATTCGGATTATTTCATCTACCCTGAAGCTATCCCGAATTTCGAGGGCTCGTTCAACAATTCAAAGACTAAATCCTACTGCATATCCGTGCTCCGATCAAAAGAAGACGGAAAGCTTCTGATATTTGCCACGACTCATCTCTGGTGGATGTCCGGCGACCCGAAAAACCCCTATTTCCGCCTCGGCTCGGATGAAGCAAGAGCGTATCAGATCGGAATACTGATAGACAGAATAGATGCTTTTCAGAAAAAATATGGTTGCCCCGCCATAATCGTGGGCGACCTCAACGCGAGACGTGATTCGCCCGCGCTCAGAGCCACCTTTGCGCGAGGATACGTACATGCTCGCTCCGCGGCGGTCGAATACGTAAACGAAGGACACGGATATCACCAATGCGACGGCATGGGATTTGATACCTACGTCCCAAAGGACGCTGAATTTGCCATCGACCACATTCTGATCAAAAATATGCCCGAGGAAACGGTCAAGCGATACGACATCCTCTCCGAGGATTATTATATGCCGCTTTCCGACCATCTTCCCCTTTGGATAGATATTGAGCTATAATAAAAAAACTGTAAGATGAACCGAGATCGGTTCATCTTACAGTTTTTTATTGCAAATGATTTTTAAGTCCCAGGGAAAGCATGATCCCCGAAACCGCGGCAGCCTTTTCGGGATCGACACGGCTATTGGTCTTAAGCTCGCGCACGCTGCTTTTCAGCTTTCCGCGGGAGATAACATCGATCCATCTTCTCACCTGATAAAACGGGATCATAGCCTTACATTTCAAGGACGGATACCTCTTTTGCAGATGATGATAGGATATCCAGATGCGCTTTCTCGCATATCCCGCCTTTCCGCCACGGCTTTCCTGCACCGCGGCAATAGAGGCTTCGGCTTCACCGTAAACACCGCCCTTGAGGATAAATTCCGCCATTTTTGCGGTGATCTCACTGTGCTCCCTGCCCGAAAACCAGCAATCCGAGAGAGCCGTGACCTCACGGCAAAAATCCTCCAGCTCGCTCTCGCGGCAAAGCTCCAAAAATTTCTCTTCATCAAAAGCGATATTATTTTTGATGAGCCACAGGTCAAGCACAGAGCGCACTCCGCAGCCGCCCCTGATAAAATGATAGGCGGTATGGGCAACGATATGATAAAAGAAAAATTCGGGGCTCAGCTCATAGCGGCAGCCATCTGTTGGAGATGCAAACTCCCACACGCGCGAAAGCACACGGTCGAGAATCTCTATGTTTTCCATTATGCTGAAGTGCAATTCAAGATGCACACCGCCGGGAGAGTAAAGCGAAACGTCGTGATAGCTTCTGTTTCCGTCGTAAGAAAATCCAAGCTTTTCGGTTAAATGCTTTATTGCGGCATCGATGTCCCCTTCTCTTATAAGCACGTCGATGTCACAGCTGGTGCGCATCCATGGCTCGGGATAAAGGTCACGGATGACCGCTCCTTTGAGGAGAATATGGTCGATACCGTTTTCCGAGAAGAGCTGACTTATCCTCTCAATCTCGTAAACTATATTTTCACATCGGAAAAGCGCGCTCATCTGCTCCTTTTCAAAGGCTTTCGCAACGCTTCCGAAGGCTTCGGGCATATCGGTGTTACCGATGGCCGCCGAAACAACGTTTGCAACGTCGTGATGCTTTGAATTTTTATAAAAAGCGGTAAAATCGGACTCGGTAAAGCCGTCAAACAGTGACGGGTCTGCGTCTTTTCCAAGCACCGCTTGGCGCAGACATTCAATTATTACGTTTTCGGTATTCATATCTGCGCTCCTTTCAAAATATCAGAATTTTCTCCAGACCATCTTATTGACTACGCCCGTATAGGACTGGATAATTTTAACTACCTTGGTGGAAACTATCTCGTCGGTGTAAGTAGGCACGGGAATACCGTTATCGCCCTCAAGTGTCATGGAAACCGCCGTATCCACCGCCTGAAGCAGCGAGTTCTCGTCGATTCCCGCGAGGATAAAGCAAGCCTTGTCAAGAGCCTCGGGACGCTCGGTGGAGGTTCTTATGCAGACCGCCGGGAAAGGATTGCCCACGCTTGTAAAGAACGAGCTTTCCTCGGGGAGAGTGCCGCTGTCGGACACTACCGCAAAGGCGTTCATCTGCAAGCAGTTATAATCGTGGAAGCCGAGAGGCTGATTGCAGATAACTCTCTTGTCGAGTTCAAATCCGCTGGCTTCAAGTCTCTTGCGGCTTCTGGGGTGGCAGGAATATAGCACGGGCATATCGTACTTCTCTGCCATCTTGTTTATAGCCGTGAAAAGAGAAAGAAAGTTCTTTTCAGTGTCGATATTCTCTTCTCTGTGAGCAGAAAGAAGAATATACTTTTTCTTTTCGAGACCGAGACGCTCGTGAATATTGCTTGCCCTGATCTCATCAAGATTTTCGTGAAGCACCTCTGCCATGGGCGAGCCGGTGACGTAGGTTCTTTCCTTGGGGAGACCGCATTCGTGGAGATAGGTTCTCGCCTGCTCACTGTATGCCAGATTGACGTCGGAAATGATGTCAACTATGCGGCGGTTGGTCTCCTCGGGAAGGCACTCGTCCTTGCAACGGTTACCTGCTTCCATGTGGAAGATCGGAATGTGGAGTCTCTTTGCGGAAATTGCAGAGAGGCAGGAGTTGGTATCTCCGAGAATGAGGAGCGCGTCGGGCTTAATAGCGTTCATCAGCTTATAGGAGCAATTGATGATATTGCCAACCGTTGCGCCGAGGTCGTCGCCAACGGCATCCATATATACCTCGGGAGCTTCAAGCTTTAAGTCCTTGAAGAAAACTCCGTTGAGATTATAGTCGTAGTTCTGTCCGGTATGCGCCAGAACGCAGTCGAAATATTTGCGGCACTTGTTGATTACCGCCGCAAGACGGATTATTTCGGGGCGAGTTCCCACAATTATAAGCAGCTTAAGTCTGCCATCGTTCTTGAAGGAAACGTCGCTGTAATCAAGTTTTATATTCATATCTGCAAATCCTTTTTATATAATTTGAGCATTTTGCCAATGTGAAATGCGAGATCAAAGCCTGCTTTGATCAGACCACCTCAAAAAAAGTATCGGGTCTGTTCTGATCAAACTGCTCGTTTGCCCACATAAGAGTAACGAGATCCTCGCTATCCGACAAATTGATAATGTTGTGAGTATAACCGGGAAGCATATGTATCGCCTCGATCTTCTCACCGGAGACCTCAAAATTCAAGACCTCGTCGGTGCCTATCTTGCGCATCTGTATAAGTCCCTTACCGCTTACCACGATAAAGAACTCCCACTTTGTATTATGCCAATGCTGACCCTTTGTAATGCCGGGCTTTGAGATATTTACCGAAAACTGACCGCATTTTTCTGTCTTCAGAAGCTCGGTAAAGCTTCCTCGCGCATCTACGTTCATTTTCAAGGGAAAAGACACCTTTTCGCGCGGCAAATATGACAAATAGGTACTGTAAAGCTTCTTTACAAAGCCGTTTTCGGGTATTTCGGGCATAACGAGAGTCCTCGGCTGATCACGGAAGGCTTCAAGCAATGAAACTATATCGCCGAGAGTGACCTTGTGTGTCACGGGGGCGGCGCAATAACGTCCTCCGTCGCAAAGCACGGTATCAATTCCGTCAAATTCACAGCGATGCTCTCTTCCCTCCAGCGCGGCGATCATTTCGTCAACGAGATCATCAATATAGAGCAATTCAAGCTGAACGGCAGGATCGTTGACAGTGATAGGCAGATCGTTTGCAATATTGTTGCAGAAGGTCGCCACCGCACTATTGTAGTTGGGTCTGCACCACTTGCCGAAAAGATTCGGGAAGCGGTAAACAAGCACCTTAGCGCCCGTCTCTTCTCCGTATGCGAAGACAAGCTCCTCGCCCGCCTTTTTGCTTCTGCCATAGTCACTGTCGTATCGACCGATGCAGGTCGCTTGGATCGAGGACGATATCATCACAGGGCATTTGTTATTATATTTTTTCAGAGTATCAAGAAGCTTTGATGCAAAGCCGAAGTTACCGAGCATGTACTCCTCAGGGTTCTGAGGACGGTTCACGCCTGCAAGGTTAAAGACGAAATCCGCCTTTTCACAAGCCTCCTCCAGCACGCTTTCGTCGGTGTCTATATCGTACAGATAGAGCTCTTCAATGGCAAGGCTCGGAAATCTCCTGTCCTTGCCGTCTCTTATGTTCTTCAATGCCTCGGTAAGGTTTTTACCCACAAATCCCGCGGCACCGGTTATAAGTATTTTCATAATTATCTACCCGATTTAGCAAGCTCTTCCTGAATATACACGAGAGACGCTATCTTCGCCTTGGTCTCTTCAACGTTAAGAATTCTAGTATTATTGGAATTGAACTCGGTGAGAGTATTTCTCTCGGTGTCGCCCTTATTGAAATACTTATCGTAGTTCAGTCCTCTCTTATCGCAGGGCACGCGATAGAAATTTCCAAGATCGACAGCATTAGCGCATTCCTCGTTGGTAAGGAGAGTCTCGTACATCTTCTCGCCGTGACGTATGCCAATAACTTTGATAGCATCCTTGTCTCCACCAAAGAGCTCGCAGACCGCCTCTGCCTGAGTCCGAATAGTACAAGCAGGCGCCTTTTGAACCAGAATATCACCGCTCTCACCGTGCTCAAAGGCAAAGAGCACAAGGTCAACCGCCTCATCAAGAGACATAATAAATCTTGTCATTGTAGGATCGGTAACGGTTATGGGGTTGCCCGCTCTTATCTGGTCGATCCAAAGCGGAATTACCGAGCCGCGGGAGCACATTACGTTGCCATATCGGGTGCAACAGATCTTGGTCTTCTCGGGGCTGACCGTTCTGGACTTTGCCACGATTACCTTCTCCATCATCGCTTTACTTGTACCCATAGCATTTATCGGATATGCCGCCTTGTCGGTGGAAAGACATACGATATTCTTAACTCCAGCATCGATCGCCGCGGTCAGTACGTTTTCAGTACCGAGAACGTTGGTCTTTACCGCCTCAATAGGGAAAAACTCGCAGGAGGGCACTTGCTTCAGCGCCGCCGCGTGGAATATGTAGTCAACTCCGTGCATAGCATTGCGAACACTTGCGATATCGCGCACGTCACCGATATAGAACTTTATCTTCTCGGCAACCTGAGGCTTTGTTACCTGGAAAAAGTGACGCATATCGTCCTGCTTCTTTTCATCGCGGGAGAATATTCTGATCTCGCCGATGTCGGTCTCAAGAAAGCGGTTAAGCACCGCGTTACCGAAGCTTCCGGTTCCTCCGGTTATGAGAAGTGTTTTACCTGTAAAGAGTCCCATTTTATTTGTCCTCCAGATATTTCATAAAGTTTTCCTTATTCTCTTTTGCCGTTGTCGTAGGTCTGCCAAGGTCGTCACGCGCACCGATCGAGCATTTTACCTCTATAAAGGAAAGCTCTTCTCTTACCTTGGCCGCTTCCAATGCCCCATCAAGCGCGTCAAAGCTGTCTACCGAAACGAAATTCTTGTAGCCACAACCCTCAGCTATCTTCATAAGGTCAATTTTACCCGCCACGGTGGGCATTCCTCCAACCGTTTCGTGTGCGGCGTTGTTGATCACAACGTGTATTACGTTTTTGGGAGCACTGGTGCCAAGCAGAGCCATCGAGCCCATGTGCATAAGCAGAGCTCCGTCGCCGTCGATTATCCAGATCCTTCTGTCCTTCTTCTCGTTGGCGATTGCCAGCGCGATGGACGAAGAATGTCCCATAGACCCAACGGTAAGGAAGTCCGATCCGTGAGTCTGTCCTCTTCTCTCTCTGATCTCAAAAAGCTCACGCGAAGCCTTTCCCGTGGTGGAAACCACAACGTCGCCATCGCTGGCGGTTGCGATATGCTCGATTATCTCCTCGCGCACCATTTTATTTTCATTTGAATACTTGACCTTGCCGTCAAATTCAAGGGCACCCTTGCGAATAACGAGGGCGGTCTGCTTACCGATCGCCCAAAGCTCTCGGAACTCCGCCATCTTAGCTTCAAGCTCGGCTTCAGCCGTTTCCTTGCTTACCACGAAGGTAGCGATATCCATATCCTCAAGCAGCTTCACTGTGACCTCGCCCTGATAAATATGCTGTGGCTCGTCCTTCACACCGGGCTCACCTCTCCAGCCCACGATAAAGAGGCAGGGGATGCCGTAGACCTTATCGTTCATAAGAGAAGCCACGGGGTTGATGATGTTACCGAGTCCGCTGTTCTGCATATAGACCACCGGAATCTTGCCGGTTGCAAGATGGTAGCCCGCCGCAAGTCCTACGGCGTTACCCTCGTTAGCGGCAACTATATGCTTATCGGATATACCGTAATTTGCCACAAGATAATTGCACAGAGGCTTCAGGAGTGAATCGGGCACTCCTGCAAAAAATTCAAATTCCTTCAAAAAATCAAGCTTCATTATATTAACATTCCTTTGTATAAGTTGAAAAGTACCGAGTTGTCAAGCGCCACCGGATTATTTCCGAATCGCTCCACGTTTACCGAATCGGCAAAATATTTTGCTTTTCCCTCTTTTTCGCTCTCTTCGGGATAGGAGAGGGACAGCCTTCCAAGCATTTTTTCAAACCCGTCAGCCGCTTCAAGAGCACTTTCGTAGCCCATAGCCATCGCGATCTCCTCAAAAGTGGCTACGAGGTAGTCCGCTCCGCGCTTATCGGTGCATCTTTCGGGATGGGAAAGCATATATTTCCACACCCTCGGCAGACAAAGTCCGACGGCAAGTCCGTGAGGCAGACCGTACGTGGTGGTCAGCTTGTAGCTCATAGCGTGGGGCGCGGTGGTTGCGGTATAGGCGATAGCCTGTCCCGCAAGATTTGAGGCTTTCATAATATTTTCGCGCGAATCAGGGGTGTTTTTCTCCACGTATTCGAAGATATTATCCCTTATCAATTCGATCGCCGCCCTTGAGCACACTCGGCTCTCATCGGTGGAATTAACGCTCCACCAAGCCTCGATCGCCTGACAGTATGCATCGAGCACGGTGCATTTTTTCTGATATACCGGCAGAGATTCAAGCACGTCGGGATCGAGCACCGCCACGTTTGGCAAAATGCTCGGATGCTTCACCGACTGCTTCTCTCCTCCGTAGTAAATAACCGAAAAGGGGGTGGATTCACTTCCCGTGCCCGCCGTCGTGGGGATCGCCACAAGCGGGATTCCGGTATCGACGTATTCCTGATTCAGATAAAGCCTGTCTTTCGGCATTTTGCAATAGAGCTTGATGCACTTTGCCACGTCGATTGCGCTACCGCCTCCGAGTGCGACAATGGCATCGCAGCCCTCGGCATTAAAGAGCTCAATACCGTTTTCTATTTCCTCATATTTGGGATTTGGTGTAAAACCCGAGAAAAGCACCTGCGGAATATTAAGCGATGCAAGATGATCCCACGCAGGCAGCTTCTTGGCGGAATTGGTGCAGACCAGCATGTATTTCTTTACGTTGAGATCGGCAAAAATTCCGTCCAAGCGCGCATAAGATGCTTTTCCTTCTATAATTATTTGCTTCATTTACAGCCTTTCAATTCTTTTCCCGAATTCTTATTCCTCGGGAATAAGTGTGATAATTTCCTTAATAGACATACACATATCATCGGCTTCCTTGGCGCGATGATTGGTAAGAATGGTCTCTGCGGTCTTCTGCATTGCGGGGAAACCGCTTCTGGTCAGCTGGTTCGCGTAAATTACCACGTTTACGCCGCGATCCTTGAATTCCTGCTCAGTAACAGAGTTAAATGAGGTGGGAACTACAACGATAGGCGTCGCCTTGTTCTTCTCGCGGAATTTCTCGACGAACTCGAAGATCTCCGCAGGGTCCTTCTTTCTGCTGTGGATCATAATAGCGTCAGCGCCTGCCTCGGAGAATGCAAATGCACGCTGAAGCGCGTCTTCCATTCCACGCTCAAGAATAAGCGACTCGATACGCGCACAGATCATAAACTCACGGGTCTTCTGCGCCTTCTTACCTGCTTTGATCTTCTCGCAGAAGTTCTCAATGCTGTCCTGAGTCTGCTGAACCTCGGTACCAAAGAGCGAGTTCTTCTTAAGACCGGTCTTATCTTCTATAATTACCATCGAAACGCCCATTCTTTCAAGGCTCTTGACGGTATAAACGAAATGCTCGGTAAGTCCGCCTGTGTCGCCGTCAAAGATGATAGGCTTTGTGGTTACTTCCATAATATCGTCAATGGTGCGGAAGCGCGACGTCATATCAACAAGCTCAATGTCGGGCTTGCCCTTAGCGGTACTGTCGCAAAGGCTGGAGACCCACATAGCGTCGAACTGATAGGTCTTGCCCTCCTGAAGCACCTTGGTCTTTTCAACGATCAGACCGGTGATACCGCTGTGTGCCTCCATAGCGGTAACAAGACCCTTCATAGCAATAAGCTTTTTAAGTCTGCCGCGGCGCATATCAGGCATAGAAAGCTGCGCGCGAGAAAGCTTTTCCATTTCGAGATAGGTCTCGGTCTTGGAATAAGGGTACTCAACAAGCTTGCCGCCGTATTCAGCGAGAAGAGCGACAACCTCGTCGCGGATCGGCTTCTGGAATCCCTCGCGCCAATCGTCTCCGTGAACCACGTAGGTAGGACGAAGCGCGCGAATATTCTCAGCGTAGCTCAGCTCCTTCTGCTCAACTACCTTGGAAACTCCGCTGATGTTCTCAACGAGAGATTTCCTTTCGGCATAAGGCATAAGGGGATATCTCTTGTAAGAAGCGACCGCCTCGTCGGAGAGCACTCCGATGATGAGCTTACCCAGCTTCTGCGCCTTCTTGATAATAGCGATGTGACCGCCGTGGATCATATCGGTTGAGAAACACATATAAACAGTTCTTCTCTCAAGCTCAGCGATCCTCGAAGAAATGACCGCAAGATCCTCGGGCGTGTCGATCTCGCCGCAAAGCGCGTCGGCTACGTCAAGGGGATATATGAGACACTTGTCCGATACCTTGTTGAAGGCATTCTCGGCATAGCACTTTCTGTCATCTCGCTCGCAGAAAGCAATTATCTCGTCGAGCCAGACCTTCCAATCGTTGCGGCAAAGCTTGTACAAAGGCTGAGCAGCCATAGCATCGGTAAAGAACTCAATGCCAACCGCCTTGACTCTTCCCTCGCCTATTACCGCCTTGAAATCCTTTTCGGGCAAAGGCAGAGTGGAGCTGACGGTCATGCAGCTTGCGTCGCTGGAGATCACCTTGTCAAAGACCTCTCCCTCGAAAACAAGGTCTCCGTGCATCATGACGATGTCGTCGTCAGCGAGAACGTCCTTGGCGCAGTATATAGAATAAATGTAGTTTGTCTTGTCGTAAACCGGATTGTTTACAAATGTGTAATGCAAAGGGAGATTCAGCGAGTGACAGTAATTTACAAGTATCTCGTCAAAATATCCCGTGGTCATAACGACCTCACTTATTCCCGCCTCAGCGATCAATCTGAGCTGACGGGAAAGTATCGTATCCTTTGCGGATATCTCGGTCATGCACTTAGGGTGCTCGCTCGTAAGCACACCCATCCTGCGACCAAGTCCTGAGTTTAAAATTAGAGCTTTCATTTTCGTACTTCCTAAAAATTAATTTTTATTTAAATCATGTTTGATTTTTGTAGTCGAGATTTCAGGCGTTCTGGGAAGATAAACAACCTCAACGCCCTCATCCTTGAGAAAATCGAATTTTCCCTTCCAATCGTCACCCATTACAAATGTGTCGATATGGTATTCGTGAACGTCGGAAACCTTTTGTTCCCAGCTTTCCTCGGGAATAACAAGGTCAACGTATCTTATAGCCTCTACGAGAGCTTTCCTTTCCTCATACTTAAAATAACACTTTTTCCGCTTTTGATTCCAGTTAAACTCGTCTGTTGATACCACAACTATAAGATAATCTCCCAGTTCCTTTGCTCTTTTGAGAATATTTATGTGACCGTAGTGCAAAAGGTCAAATGTGCCGTATGTAATTACTCTTTTCATAGTTTTCAATCCTATTTTCTTAAACTCTCTATTTTGTTCATAATGAAAGTAACCACTCTTTCGGAATTTTTTCCATCTGTTGAAATATTGACTTCCTTCATTACTTCGTTTCGTTCTTTATTCAAAGCATCTTCGCCCTTGGAAACTCTTATTACAAATTCTTGCAGATCTTCAAGAGAAAAGAGTTTTTCAGCTCCTCGCAAATAATGCTCGTAATCATTTATTAATCCGGGAGTTTTCTTATACTCTTCAATATCTTCCCATATAACTGCTACAGGCTTATTGCAAAGAGTAAAATCATAATATATTGACGAATAATCGGTTATTAAAGCATCGCATCCGTTTACAAAGCAATAAGAATTTATTCCGTGATCATTAAAGAAATCATCACCGATAAATTTAATATTACTCAACCCCAAATCCTTAACATAACTAAGATCTTGAGCAAAATGAGGTTTCAAAACTATCAAAACGTCGTTTTCCTTTGCAACATCATTCAAAGACTTCGCTTTCTCCACATTATGAATAATAGGCAACGAATCTCCACCTGCAATTACAGCTCCGTTTTTGTGCTGACGATAAGTCGGATACCAAACTATTACTTTTTTACAAGAGGTATTCAAAAAAGGTCTTATGTCAATAGGTATTTGAGAAAAAACATCGTTTCTAGGGAAGCCAAGCGGAACAATTCGTGTTTTATCAAAATTAAATTCGTAGGCTTGTAGATCAACTACATTTTCAGAGGTTACTAAAAAATAATCAATAGAATTAGGAATGGTATAGTAGTTTCTCAAACTTTTTAATGTAGTACCGTGAGATAAATACACAGAAAACTGACCTTTTCTTTGCGTACTCAAAAAGTAATTGCAACTCACAAGACATCTCGCGGTATACATGTAATAGAAAAAACGAAATTTATTCTTGCAGTTAATGTACTTAACTCCCGGTATTTTGGGTGTATCAACATTATCTTTTTGGATCCACCAAACAAGATTGTAATCCTTGTTTATACCTCTTCGCACCATTTCATCAAATACTGCTTTGGTATTATCAGACAAGTCCGGAATACTTTCAAAAACAATTGTTTTTTTTATTGGAATAAAAATACATGCTATTTTAGCAATTATTTTCTTTACCTTTTTAAACATTTTTATTCCCCTTCTTTATAAAATTCTTTCCTTGAGATAATAAGAAAAATAGATTTTCATTTTTCAATATGAGATTAAGCACAAAATATATAATTATTCCCGTAACAATTTGCAATATTAAAAGCAAAACCTTATTGATTGTCAAATAATTCATAAAATAGACGCAAACGCCCATGGTAGCTGCAGTTAATAAATTCTTCGCCAAATCCATAATTTGCATACCATAACCGTACCCAATCAATTTTCTATTGGGATATGAATTAACCAAAATTGCAATTACAGTGTTTACTATAAAAGCCATCGCAAACACTTCAGGAGAATTGGACAAAAATACAAATAATACAATAACAACAAAATAAGATGACTTTTTAATTATTTCCATTATAAGGATATAATCACTACGTCCAACAGCCCTTATAGCCTGCAAATTTCCGTTGTGAATAATATTAAACATAAAACATGTGCAGAATATTTTAATGTAGAATACAGATGGCAACCATTTATCTGTCAAAATAACGGAAACAAAATTATCCGACACGGCGAAAAATCCTATCATCATAGGAAATATAATAAAAGATGACAATTTCATAAAACGGCGAGTATAATCCAGCACCGCCTTTTTGTCATCCTGCAACTTTGACATCGCCGGAAACAACACAGCCGAAAAAGTATCTCCAAAAGCACCGTTTATTACTGCAGGAAAGCTTCTGCCTTTGGCATAAAACGAAAGATCTGACCCGCTATACTTTAATCCAATGATCAACGGATTGACCTCTTCATATATAATATGAATAAGTGAGGACAAAAATATTTTGCTTCCGTAAGAAAACAACCCCTTTAACCTATTAAAGGATACTTTAAATTTAAGCTTGCATTTAGTTGTGAAAAACAGTATTACTGTATCGACAAAACTATTAGTCATTTGTTGAGCCACCAATGCCCATGGTCCAGCACCGTTAATAGCCAACACTATTCCAACAACAGCAGAGATCACAGTACCCACGAATGTAGCCAGGAAAAATTTTCTAAACTGCATATGACTGGATATGTATGCGCACAAAATAGATTTAAAACTGTTGATAAATAATGTTATTCCCATTACACGCAGTACTGGCACAAGTATCTCTTTGTCATAAAGATTAGCTATGAATGGAGCAGCAAAAAACAAAACACCATAAGCAATCGATGCAATAGATAAACTCAATACCATTACCGTTGAGTAATCATCTATGTCTGCATCTTTCTTCTGTATCAATGCCGAATTAAATCCACCCGAAATTAAAACATTGGCAAACGCAAAAAATATTGCTACGATTCCAACAACACTATAATCATCGGGTGTCAACAGTCTGGCCAAAACAATTGAAACTATCAACGAAACAGCTTGTGCCAGTATTCTTTCTGAAAACTTCCAAAAAATTCCGGATACGGTTTTCTTTTTTACTTCATTATTGTTCATTTATAACTCTCCATCAATTTGATGCTCATCCTTACTAATTTCTAACATTATGATACCACATTAGTATTTTTCTCAACACATTGATAGATCTATTTTTAATTAATAAAAATTTGAGCTTGTTTTTAAAAGATGTTTTTTTGAAGTTGGGATTTGCATGAATATTAACAGGGTAGACTGTTTTTATGTATTTTTTTAATTCCCTATTCGAAACAGAATTTTTTGAAAGCAGCGCGGTTATCACTGTGCCGGCGCACACATGCGCCATATATTCATCAAGCTGTGAAGAAATGTTTATATTCTTCTCTATTGATAAATTTTCGTAAAATGCTTTCAACTTAATGTTATCATCCAAAAGCTCAGGTTTAAAATTATTTGTAACTGAGCACTCATTATATTGATATATGTATCCTGTATTTTCGGTAATATAAATAGACTTGCAATCCGGCAATACAGAATACACGAAGCATCCATCCTCTCCCCAATATATACCTGAATCTAATGCCTTCAAGTTGTTTTTTACAATAGATGCTTTATACAGCTTGCCCCACATAGTTGGAAAAATTCCGGAAGTGTGGAAAGGTGTTGCAGACAGCATTTGAGGATAAATAGTATTCTCAAGGTCTATTTTAGAATATTCCCCTTCGGGAAAAAAAGGTTTACACTCATTTTTCTTCCCATTTTTGAAATATTTATACCCACCTATAACAATATCGCAATGATATTTTCCTTCTATAGAGATAAAAGTTTCAATATAGTTTTCTTCTATTTGGTCATCAGAATCCACAAACATAATGTAGTCACCAGTTGAGTTGGATACTCCAACCTGACGAGCCTTTGCCGCACCCGAATTCACTTGATGAATTACAACAACGTTGTCATGGTTCTGGGCAAATTGATCACACATTCCACCGCTACTATCCTTGGACCCATCGTCCACAAGTATTATCTCAATGTTATTATAGGTCTGGTTCAATAGACTCTGCATACATTCCGGTAAAAATCCTTCACAATTGTATACCGGTACAATTATTGAAACAACTCTTTTTTCCATTATAAAATTCTCCGTATAAAATAAAATTTTTTGTTCTAATTAAACGGCTATTTCACAAATAAAAATTGAAAACATATAGTTTTGAGAAAATACGATAGCCCAAAACACAAAGGATTTTTGTTCCTTAAATAACTTAGATTATTTTTCAATTCCATTCAAATGCAGGGGATTGGTTATCATTGACATACTTAGAATCGCAATCGTAATAAATATACAGTCATTCGCGTTTGCGGAAATGCCGAATGCTGTAATAAGGAATGCCAATGCCGGTATCCAGAACAGTATCGGTTTGCGGAACGCATTTTTAAGTGCTTCAAACCAGCTGAGCATCAATAAAACTAAGCCAATAATTCCAAATTGAATCAAATACTCTATGTAGGTATTGTGAGTCGCCTTAACAACATTTACACCCACAAGTTTTAACACTCCCGCAACGTTACCTGCTCCGCAACCTGTAACGACAACGTCGAACCGATTTATAATCGCATCGATATACATTTGCCATATATCATTTCTTCCCGTCAGCAGGTCAGCACCGTTGTCACCTCTAAACTCGAATACAGGTATAACAACGTTGTAGATCAAATAATAGCCTGCAATCACACCGACCATCATTAAAGCACCAATACCGAAAATTGCCCACATCGAATGCTTTTTTCTGACAAATCTTATCACGGCAAGCAACATCAAAATACAGAGCATGCCGAAAAGAGTCAGCACGTAGCTTTTGGAGTTCGTACGAATACCGTTAGACACCAAATACAGAATAAGCGCAATAATTCCTATCTTAGCTATTATTTTTTTATAAAGCGTAAAGGTGGCTATTAAAAAGCCCACCGCCACGAGTATTATCTGACTAAGCTCATTGGGCTCTACTAACAAAGCTCCGAATCTATTATGGCTTTCAAGCGCCTCTTGGTTGCCTGCGCTAATAAAACTCATCGCATTAGGAAACAGATCGCTCAATAAAATATTCAATGCAACCGAAACAGCCAAAAAGAGCGCAGCATTTTTAAGCATATTCTTATCACGATTTGATTCAGACGCAAAGAAAGATGCACTGTATAAAACGAAAAAAGCGCTAAGCAAAAAGGATATAACGCTCGTCATCGAAGCATCGTAGAATATTACACACAGAAATTGAGCTATTGCGAATAAAATGAACGCAAACAAAGGAACCGTTTTCAGCTTCTGTCTTTTCATTATCGCCAGCTTAACTATAATTATCGCGTAGATAATAGGAATGATTGAAATAGTCGAATCGGACAGCTTCAAAACACTTGCAAACGGGAAGCTGAATATCGTAAGATAATACGTATGCTCAACATTCAAGAAAATGGCAAGAGCAACTATCAAAATAGCAAAAATTCTTCCACCGCTATAAGCCGTGCTGCTAAACACAGCAATGTCGACGGCAAATATTCCAATTAGCAATAATAACAATAAAATTGGATTATTTTTATCCTTGATAAAGCTTTTCATAGCCCTCCACCGTTATTTTTTCATCATATTTTACAGAAAGCAGCTTAGCTCTTTCCGAATACTCTCTTCTCTTTTCTTCATTGATTGTAAGCTCTCGAAGAGCTTGTACATACCCATTCTTATCACCGGGAGCAACGAGGATTCCGTTTTCACAGTTTTTGATAATATCCGGCACACCGCCAACGTTTGTTGAAATTATGGGAAGTCCTGCCGACATAGCCTCAAGCATTGAAATAGGTAATCCCTCGAATATTGATGAAGCAACGTACACGTCCGCATCTGCAAGATAATTCTCTACGTCGGATACCACTCCGGTGATGCGAACCTTATCGGCAATACCCAACTTTTTCACCTGCTCCTCTATTTCGCCGCGAAGCACACCGTCCCCAACAATCGTAAGAGATATGTTTTCAATATCTTTGGCTACCTCTGCAAAGCAATCAACTAAAAAAGAGTAATTCTTTACGTTATATATAGTTCCCACCGTAACAAAACGGATCTTATCGGATTTAATTTTTGGAAGATCATAACGCTTACAATCTACACCGTTATAAACTACCGGAACCTTCTCTCGCTTGATATTATGCTCTTTTGCGATACTGTCAGCAACAGTATCGCTTATGCCTACAGGGACAACGCCCCTAAGCTTATAAGCAATAAAACGCACAACCCCCTGCAAACCATTGGTTTCTTTTTCTGCAAGAGTATGCACCGTATGTAGCTTAACCTGTTTTCTTTTATAAAGCGGAAGCAAATAAAGCATACTGTCAAGGTGAGTGTGAATTACATCCGGGCGATAATAAGTTATTACCGATTTTACTTCTTTGAAAAATGATAGTTTAAGTCCAGGATCTTTATCCAAATAAGTTATATCAATATTGTGCTCTTCCGCAAATCGATCAAAAATTGAATTTGATCTACGATAATATACCAAAACTTTCACTTGGAACTTGTCTCTATCAATTCCTTTGGCAAGATCCATAACAAACTTCTGCCCGCCGCCCTGCTCCAAAGAAGGGATAACTATCAGTACTTTTTTCATAGTTTTTTGATCCTTATTTCTAATTGGATAATATAGTTCACATTTGACGCAAGGCTATATTCTTTTCGTGCTCCTCAATTTCCTCAGGAGTAAATCGCATTTTCAACACCCTTGCAGGAACACCGCCAACAATTGCATATGGTGGCACATCCTTGGTAACAAGAGCACCCGCAGCAACGACTGCACCTTTGCCGATAGTCACACCTTTCAGAATAATTGCTCCGGTTCCAATCCAAACGTCATCATTTATTACAATATCACGGTCATCTTCGGCACGCTTGTCCGCATCTTTGATCTCTGACATATATTTACCGATTATATCGGTGCGATGATCACCGGAAACAATTGTTACACCAGGTCCAAACATAACGAATTTTCCTATTTTAACGTTAGCACGGGTGGTAAGAATATGGGTACTGGAGCCTAATGATGTATTGTCACCTACAGAAATATTTTCAATTCCACTAAAGCTACTCCCCCGTCCAACACGCACGTTTTTACCGCAAGAAGCAAAACTTCCCTTAATTATCGGCTCGGAAAATACACGGTAAAAGAGTGTTTTGATTTTGCTCTTAAGCTTAAAGATTATTCTACAAAAGCTATTGCCTTTTTTCATAAACACCTCACGGTAAATAATAGATTTTGAATTGTTCCAAAATAACGTCGGTCGCGTACTCTTCGCGAACCTTCCTAACGGAGAGTTTTGACAACTCTCTTCTCCTATCGGGATTGTCAAGCTCAGCAATAGCAGAAGCCATTGCCTCAACGTCTCCGACCCCGACTACAATACCGCAACCGTCAGCTAGCATATCCGCAGCCGCGCCAACGTCGGTTGCAATGGCAGGCAATCCGCGCGCCATAGCCTCGGTAAGCGCAAGAGAAAAACCCTCACTATGGCTGGGGAATACGAAAATATCTGCTTTATCCATTTCGGCAAGCACCTCACTGTGAGGAAGTCCACCAACAAGAGTTATATTATTGGGTTTAACCCATGCAGCCACAACTTCGCTCACCTCGCCTACCAAACGAAATTCTATATCAGGTAACCGCTCCGCAAGCAAATATAATTCCTTTGCGCCTTTTGCTTCGCTTACACGACCAACAAAAAATGCAGTTTTGACAGCATCAGCAATTGGTTTGTCGTCATTGCGAATCAGTGCATCGTCAAGGAAATTTGGGACCTTATGCGACGATACACCGAAGGTATTTTCCAAATACATACGGCTATTCTCGCACAACACAAGCCGTTCATCAGAAATTTCTACCAATTTGCCCAAACAACGGCGACTGATCGCATTATGTATCCAATACGGAATATCACAATGAAAATGAGTTACCAAGCGCAAGCCCTTTTTCTTGATTCGTTTTGCAATAAGATAATCACGGAAAAGCCCGAAAGTTCCGCAGGAAGTATTCAAATGTACCGCATCGTACTCTTTTTCTCCAAGATTCTTTTTTAAATCGCTGAAAATACGGCGAGTCCTGATAATTTCATCAAACAAATTGCGACGTGCTGTCATATCTGTTTGTCTCTTTCCCGACATTTCGGTATTAACCAGATCACAGCAGATGCTGTGCGACTCACAGTTATTCAAAAATCTATCCGTCCACGTAGCAATTCCGCCTCGTGAAAGCTCGGAGTGAACCGAGATCAGCAATAATTTCATTTATTTTTCCACACAATTCTTTAAAACTTCAACATACTTCGCCGTACACTTCTCTTTAGAAGCATACTCAACGGCATATTCTCTACCGCCGCAGAAATTGCTAGCCTTGCCGTTTTTCATTTCGAGAATCGCCGCGGCAAGCTTGTCCGCGTCCTCGGGCTCGACAGTTATGCCCACTTTTGCCTTTTCAATAACTTCTGCAAGCTCACTGTCAGTGTCAAATGCCGCAACAATTGGAGTATTACAAGCCATAATGCTCCAGGTCTTACTGGGCATTCCGCTATTTCCAACACCCTTTTTACAGGTGATCAGCGCCACGTTGCCAAGGCTATAAACCTCGGGAACTCGTTCCTGGGGCAAAAGACCGTTAATTACAACGTTCGGGAGAGCTTTCGCCTTCTCTTTCGCGCTTTCAAATTCCGCTCCGCCGCCGAAAATGACAAACTGAATCTCTGTATGACCCTTCAAGCGCTCAGCCGCATCAAGAACTACGTCAGCTCCCTGCGCCTTGCCGAAATTGCCGGCATAAACAACGGTAAACTTGTCTCTCGAGAGACCAAACTCTTCAAAAAGTCGGTTTTCTTCCTTGGAAACAGGCTTCGTTGCCTCGGTGTCGATCCAGTTGGAAACAACCACGATCTTTTCCTCGGGCACACCCTTTTCCATAATATTTTTTTTCATACTCTCGCTGATAACGATGATCTTGTCAGCGTGAGTATATGTATAATTCTCAATTGTGCGCCCGATCTTCCAAATGATCGAGCCTTTTCTAGTCAGTCCCGTAGTTACCAACGAATCGGGGAAAACATCCTGGAGGTTGTAAACAAAAGGTACTTTTTTCTTGTACTTCTTGCTTAACTTTCTCGCAACCTTAGCGCACAGCATACCTTGCGTTGGTGGGGTACTGACGCAAAAAATCGCATCGATATCATCATATCGCTTTGCTAACTGATATTGACGGAAATTACACCACAAATAACGCAAAGCACGGACGATAGGATTTCGTCCTTCACCGGGTGCCGCGAAGCGGCGCACATCGACACGACCGTCAAACACATATTCACGCTTGATCTTCTTATATGTTTTCGCGGTTTCCTCATCTATACCTCGCGTGGGGCAAGGGCAAAGAACAGACACCTGATGCTCTTCAGCAAGCAAATTCTCCATCAGATCTCTTTCAAGATGTGAGAAAGCAATGACCTCTGGGTAAAAATAGGCATTGATAAATAAGATTTTCATTCAAGCTCTCCCCGATAGTGATATTCGTTCATGCTTCTGCCCTCGTGGGTTTTATAGCTTCGCACCAAAGTGAATTGATTTTTCTGATAAAATTTGTTTGCGCCTTCATTGTTATCGGCATCTGTTTCGAGGCTGATATAAGCGAATTTTTGAAAGTCTACTCGAGCCTTCAGCTCATCTATGAGCGCGCCACCTATGCCGCGTGATTTGAATTCGGGTGAAACCCCTATAGATGCCAGTTCTACGTAATCCTCTTCTCTTGCACTTTCTGACGGTTTGAGAAAAGCACGGATCAGACGCATAAACACCTTTGGTTTGCGAAAAAACGCTCCCAGGCTATACCAAGCAAAGGGTATCAACCGCTTTTTAATCATAAATTTATACAAACCGCTCATATTCTCGGAGTACGCAAGAAATCCTACAGGTTTTTCATCTTCAAACGCAACCAGAAGTCCCGATGCAGAATGTTCACAGTATGACCGGTACATTTGATTTAAAAAACCGCGGCCTAAAAACGTCAAAAAGAAACCCGTAAACGTATCAAGATGGATGTTGACCACTTCACCGATAACATCCTTTTCACTTGCTTGTATTTCTCTGATTTCCATTATTCAGCACCTGTTTTCAGCAAAAGCTCTTCTGATTCTTTCTTTTCGGGAGCGACGTAATCACCTTCATAATTTTTACCGAGTACGGCAAAAACGGTCATAAACATAATTTTAATATCACCCCAGAAGCTGAAATTTTCTATAGCCTTGAGGTTATAGTACATTTTGGCAGGAAGAACCTCTTCAACGTACACCTTATCGGTATCTTCCGCAGCGTCGAGAAGTTCCGCTTCATCCTTGTAATAGATACTTGCAAGGCTTGTCACTCCCGCGGGGAGCAATAATGTTGCCATCATTTCAGGGGTATACTGCTCAGTGTATTTTGGAACCTCGGGACGGGTTCCCACAAAGGTCATCTTACCTCTCAGCACATCGATAAGCTGGCAAAATTCATCAAGACGGAGCTTTCGGATAAATCTACCAACTCTCGTTATTCTGCTATCGCCGCTTACTGTGACCTGAGAGCCTTTATCTGCATCCTGCACCATGGAACGGAACTTGAAGATGCGAAACGGCTTATTATACTGTGTAAGCCTTAGCTGGCGGTAAAATACCGGGCCCTTGCTGTCGATCTTGATAGCAATTGCAATAACAATGAATACGGGCGCCAGTATCACCAACATTAAAAGAGATACGACAATATCAAAGATCCTTTTAAAAAATAAGCTGACTTTCTTCTTTTTCAGAATGTCGTAATATTGTCTGACCTCCTCGGTTTTCATTTCCTCCGGTAGGTCGTCCCACTTTTTCAATATCATATGTATTCCTTTAAAATCTCAATATAATTCTCCACAACATACCCCACCTCTTCATCGGTTAGGCACGTATGCAGCGGCAGTGTTATCTCGTTTTTAAACCTCTCGTAAGCATTGGGATAATCCGCAATATCAAATCCCAAATTCTTATAAGCCGTGTGCATGGGCAGGGGCTTATAGTGGACGTTGCAGGCGATTCCGCGCTCTGCCATCTTGATTATGATCTCGTTTCTCTCTTCAATCGTGATACCGGGAATTCTTGTGAGATAGAGATGACCCGACGAAGTATGCATTTCGTTATAGTGATCAAGCACCTCAACACCAAGAGGCTTGAGCGCCGCATCGTAAACGCCGATTATCGCCTTTCTTCTCTTTAGCATTTCGGGGTATCTCTGCATCTGCGCGAGACCGATAGCCGCCATAATATCGGTCATATTGCACTTGTACCAAGGACCTACGATGTCGTATTCCCATGCGCCCAGCTGTGTCTTTGCAAGAGCATCCTTAGACTGACCGTGAAGTGACAATAACTGAAGCTTTTTATAAATATCATCGTCGGATATGCCGTCGATGGTTCTCCAAGTAAGAGCTCCGCCTTCAGCCGTGGTCAGATTTTTAACCGCGTGGAAAGAAAAACTTGAAAAATCAGCCACAGAGCCTATCATTTTGCCATGCCACTCCGCACCGAAAGCGTGAGCGGTATCCGCCATGATTGCAACTCTGCCAAGTGCCCTCTGAATATCGTTTTCAGGCTTGTAGACAGAACGCTTGCTTTCAACTATCTCAAAAAGCTCATCATAATCGCAGGGCACTCCGCCAAGATCCACGGGAATGATAGCCTTAGTTCTCTCGTTTATAGCCTCCGCCAGCCTGTCGTAATCCATTTCATAAGAGTCTTTTTGAGTATCTATAAGCACGAGCTTAGCGCCCGTATGGCAGATGACAGACGCGGATGCGGTATACGTATATGCGCTGGTTATGACCTCGTCGCCCTCTCCAACACCGAGGACACGGAGAGCCATCTCTGCGCAAGCGGTCTGTGAATTGAGACAAACACACTTATTCGTTCCAACGTATTCAGCAATCTGAGCTTCAAGCTTTTTCGTTCTGGGGCCGGTGGTGATCCAACCGGAGCGCAAAGCCGAGGCAACCTCTTCTATCTCAAGCTCGGAAATATCTGGGGGTGAAAATTTAACGTTCATAATGACACCATCCAAACTAAAAAATTGTGTTACAAGCATCTTCGCATAACATCACAACTTACATTATAACACCGCACAATAAAAAAGTCAAGCAAATATTATATATTTATAATATAATTAAAAAAATCGACGATTTATATGGTATCCTGCGACAAAAAAAGCAAAAAAGCCGAGAAATCCCGGCTTTTTGCTTAATTATTTTACAAATTATTAACGATTATTTTACAAGTTCATCACAGAGCTCTCTGATGTTTTGACGGATATAGGTGGGTTTTGCGTCGCTTTCGGCAAGATCCTGCATCGTTCCCTCTCCGCTGAGGACGAAAACGGTATCGATGCCTGCGTTCACGCCGCTTGCAATATCGGTATAAAGGCGGTCTCCCAGCATCAGCGCATCTTCCTTCTTATACCCTGTTTTTTCAAGAGCGAGATAGATCATATCGGGCTGAGGCTTGCCGATGAATTTCGGTCTCTTTCCCGTTGCACGGAAAAGCATCTCGGCAAAGGAGCCGCAATCGGGCACGCTGCCGTACCACGTAGGACATACCCAGTCGGGGTTGGTGGCGATATATTCCACGTCATATTTCTGCAACAGTATAGAAGCATCCTCAAGCTTTTTGAAGGTCAGCTCCCAGTCGTTTGAGAGACAAAGGCAATCGATTCCCTCTTCAAGGGTATCGGTTACGGGAAGCCCCGCATCGGACAACTGACGGCGGAATGACTCCGTGCCAAAAGCGTATATCTTCTTGTGATTTTTGGGGCGAAGATATGCAATAGTCGCCTCGGTGGATGTCAAAAAATCGTCAGCCGTAGACTCAATGCCCAGTCTTGCCAGCTTTTCTACGTATTTGTCAACTCCCTTTGAGGAATTGTTTGTGAGAAACAGGTATCTGCCGCCGATGCTTCTGACGTACTCGAGAAAATCAAGAGTTCCGTCGAAAAGATCGTTATCAAGGTAGATTGTCCCGTCCATATCAAGTAAAAACAGCTTTTTTTCCTTCAAATTGCTCATAAAAGCTCCTCCGATTTATTTCAGATTCCAAAGCTCAGGACGCGCAGTAGATACCGCCGCAACGTCATGCTTGAATATCTCGCGTACCTCTTCCTCGGTCTCGATAAGTCCGCCCGCGATTATAGGCACGTCAACGCTCTTCTTTATTCTTTCAACCACCTTGCAAAGAGTTCCGGGCATGATCTCGATCATATCGGGCTTTGAGGATCTGACAGAATCCACAGTGGTGCTGATAGAATGGGAGTCAACGATAAAAAATCTTTGTACCGTAAGGAGTCCCTGCTCTCTTGCCAGCTTAATGACGCCAACCTTCGTGCTGATAACACCGTCGACACCGATTCGTCTGAGAAAGCGAACACCGCTCTCATCCTTGCCGAGTCCCTTCGCAAGATCAACGTGGGTGAGGTATTTTTTACCTGCCTCGTGAGCCTTTTTCACTTTTACGGATATATTCATAAGGTCGGGATCCAAGTCAAAGATTATTTCTGTATTATGCGCAAGCGCGCGCAAAAACTCCTCGTCAGAGCGCGTTGCGGAAATAATTCTACAATTTTCAAACAGGTTCAGATTGTTTCCCATTATTCCACGTCCTTATTTGCGGTTACAACCACGCGGCTGCCGAAAACGTCCTCAAGAATAACGTCTCCAACGTGCGCGGGGAGGGTCACAACAGTGTTATTGATTATCTCCATGCACTCAAACATCTTTTCCTTGGGAATAGTGGTCTCGGTCTTGCAAGGTACCACACCGCCGTCGCTTGTCTTTGCGGTGGTGGTGACGGTTCTCATAGGATTGGTGCACTCGTTTTCAGCGTAAGCGGCACCGCGCTTGCAGATATTTCCGCTAACGGAAAGAACCTTCTTGCCGTCAAGCTCAACCTTAAGCTGACAGCCTCTGGGACAAACGATACAGGTTAATTCTCTTATAGCCATTATCTTAATCCTCCAATCCAAATACGAGCTCGGATACACCTGCAAGCTTATCCGCGGTGATCTTAACGCACTCCATCTCACCGGGAGCAAGCTTCTGATGCTTCTTAGAATAAATCATGGTGTCTCCGCTCTTAACGGTGACCTTCTTGTCTCTGAATACGTCGGCAACTCTGAAGTAAACGCTGACATCCTTCTCAGCGGTGATTCTCTGAGGAACGGTGTAGCGAACCTTGCCGTCAGCCTTTACGGTAATGTTGACGTTGCTTTTTTTTGCCTCGCCCTTGATGTATTCTGCCGCGCCGCGTCCCGCGATCTCTGCTTCCTCGCTTACGAAATCAACAAGGTCGTGAACGTGAAGAACGTTACCGCAGGAGTAGATTCCCTCCACCTCGGTCTGTCTGTCCTGGTCAACGTATGCGCCGTTGGTGATACGGTCGATAGAAACGTTAGCCGACTTTGTAAGCTCGTTCTCGGGGATAAGACCTACGGAAAGAAGGAGGGTGTCACAGGGAATATACTCGCGAGTCTCCTCGATGGGTCTTCTTCTCTCGTCTACCCTTGCGATGGTAACACCCTCAACTCTCTCTCTGCCGTGGATCTCAACTACGGTGTGGGAGAGGCGGAGCGGAATGCCGAAGTCATTGAGGCACTGCTCTATATTTCTTGCGAGACCGCCGGAGTAAGGCATGAGCTCACAAACAGCGTGAACCTTTGCGCCCTCAAGGGTCATTCTTCTTGCCATAATAAGACCGATGTCACCAGAACCGAGGATAACTACGTTCTTACCGGGCATATAGCCCTTCATATTTACCAGCTTCTGAGCCATACCCGCGCTGTAGATACCTGCGGGGCGGTCGCCTGCGATGTTCAGCGCGCCCTTGGGTCTTTCACGGCAGCCCATAGCGAGAATTATCGCCTTTGCCTGAAGCATGAAGATACCCTCCTCAGTGTTGGTCGCGGTAACGACCTTGTCGGGAGTGATGTCAAGTACCATGGTATTGAGCTTGTACTCAATTCCGAGCTCTCTTACCTTCTGCTCGTATCTCCAGGCGTATTCGGGACCGGTCAGCTCCTCGCCGAAGCGGTGAAGACCGAAGCCGTTATGTATGCACTGACGGAGGATTCCGCCGAGAGCCACGTCTCTCTCAAGGATAAGTATGTCGCGGATTCCGCTTTCATAAGCCGCAACCGCCGCGCTCATTCCTGCAGGGCCGCCGCCGATAATTACAAGTTCCTTAGTTATCATCTTCTTATCCTCCTATTACTTAGTTCTGCCGTAGACCATTACGGACTCGCCGCCCGACTTGGTCACGCTCTCGAATGCAACGTTTCTCTCTTTTGCGATAAGCTCCATTACGTAAGGACCGCAGAAGCCGCCCTGGCAACGACCCATACCGCTACGGGTTCTTCTCTTAACGCCGTCGATGTCTCTTGCGGGGGGATTGGAACGGATCGCGTCGAGGATCTCGCCCTCGCTTACGGTCTCGCAACGGCAAATGATTCTACCGTAAGAGGGATTGCGCTTAATGATCTCGTTCTTCTCCTCCACGCTTGCCTCACGGAAGTGATGCTTAGGCTCACGAATGGGGTTAAAATCACTCTTTTCGTTGAGTACGAGACCGTTCTCAGCGAGAAGATCACGAACATACTCGGCGATCGCAGGAGCGGACGAAAGTCCGGGAGACTCGATGCCCGCAACGTTGATAACGTTCTCTACGTTAGAGTTGATAATAAAGTCACCGGTGCTGCCTACAGCGCGGAGACCGCAGAAGCTGGTGATGGACTTGCCGCCAACAGGTACGGGGCAGGAAAGGTTCTCGCCGCACTCCTTGATGACCTTTGCAAGGCCCTCGGGAGTGGTGGACTTGTCACCCTTGTCCTCCATATCTACGGAGGTAGGACCGAGAAGAAGGTTTCCGTCAACAGTGGGAGAAACCAGAATTCCCTTACCCATCTTGGAGGGGGTACGGAAGATAGTATGCTTTACGATACCGCCACATTCACGGTCAAGAAGAATATACTCGCCGCGACGGGGGTGAATGTCAAAGGAGTTGTCGCCAACCATCTTCGCGATCTTGTCGGAGAAGACGCCTGCGGCATTAACGATATACTTTGCGGTAACGGTCTCGCCCTTCTTGCTCTTGATAACGTACTCACCGTTCTGCTTTTCGATGCTCTCTACCTCAAACTCTACCATAAGGGACGCTCCGTTGTCCATCGCGTTACCGATAGAAGCGATGCAGAGCTCGTAGGGGCAGATAATAGCGCCCGTGGGAGCGTAAAGCGCGCAGGTGGCGTTGTCGGAAATGTTGGGCTCGAGAGCCTTGAGCTCGTCCTTTTCAACAAGGCGAACGCCCTCAACACCGTTCTTGATTCCTCTTTCAACGAGAGCCTCTACGTTAACTCTGTCCTCATCGTTGAAGCCGATAACGAGAGAGCCGTTTCTCTGATACTTAACGCCAAGCTCGGAGCATACCTTCTCCATCATTTTAGAGCCGCGAACGTTAAGAAGCGCCTTAAGGCTACCTTCCTTTGCGTCATAGCCCGCGTGGACTATTGCCGAGTTTGCCTTTGTAGCACCCATTGCTACATCGTTTGCTTTTTCCAGAATGCAGATGCTAAGTTCATACTTGGACAGCTCGCGGGCGATCATACCGCCTACTACACCGCCGCCGATAACCACTACGTCGTACATCTTTTTTCTCCTTTTATGTAAATAAAAATTTAAACAAATTCCGATAAAAGAGGATAAAAAAAGGCGCATCAAAACGAGAAGCCCACTTAGCGCTCCCGTTCGATACGTCTCCATTTCTCTGTACCAAACATCATTATATAATATGTTTTTCTTTTTGTCAAGGGCTTTAGTAAAATTTTAATTCATTTTTTTGTTAATTTTAATTAAAATCCAACTCTAACCCTTGAGCTGTTGGTTCGCATCAACACCAAGGACGGAAAAACGGCCACTCTTCTGATCCACTCCATCACCGTCACAGTAACAAAATAATTCAAAATTTTCCCTTCCCCAAGCGTGCCGCAAAGCATATCCCTCGGAAGGCATTTTTTCATGCATTAAGATCTCATCTTAATTAAAACATGGTGAAAATTGCAATATTTTAGTTGAAATTTGCCTGTTTTTTTGCAAAAGTTTGTGTTAAAATGGTCTTATAAAATATGTTTCAAAAGGAGACACAGTTATGGCTACTCCAAGCTATTGGAAAACCGATCTTGAATATATAAAGAGCGCGTACGAAAGCGCCAAAGCTTGTACCGAAAAGCGAATTTTATGCCAAAGCGCAGGCGGAAGACCCGTATATATGCTGGCTTACGGTGAGAAAAAGAAGCTCGGCACGGCAAACTATTCCTCCGCCCTTGGAGCAAGGGATAAGTCCTATTACTGCCCCAAGGGGCAGAAGCCTTGCGTAATTCTTATCGGCGCCGAGCACGGTCAGGAGACCGAGGGGGTGGCGGCAATTACCAATCTTATTTCCCTTTTGGAGACCGGTGTCGATCTTGCAGGAAAGCGAAACGATCCCCTGCTTGAAGCGGTAAGGGGCATTCGTCTCGTGCTCGTTCCCGTGGCAAACGTGGACGGTCGAGCGAGAGTCGAGCCCGACTGTATGATAGGCAGAACCTTTGACGAGCTTCGCTATTGGGGTCAGGGCACTTGGAAGGACGGCACGCTCTGCGGTTGGCCAAAGTGCAAGAGCGTACATCCCATCAAGGATGCGGCAGGCTTTCTCGGCGGATATTACAACGACGACGGCATCAACCTGATGCACGATACGTTCTACAATCCCAAGGCACGTGAGACTCAGGCCTTGCTCGCCCTTTGCGAAAACGAGGCGGCGGACTTCGTGCTCCACCTTCACGGTGGTGGAAATATAAAGGGCGGCATGCTTGCCACCGACTACGCAACGAAGGAATGCTCCCTAGCAATAGACGAGCTCTATAACCGTTGCCAGGCGGTCGGAGACCTTGAGAGCCTTGAATTTTTCCATGCAGCGATCCCCGGCATTCCCTCGGGTGAAAATCCCCTGCCCTTTAATCTGGTCAGCGCGACCCATCACGTGTGCGGTGCAGTTGCGGCTTGTTATGAAAGCAACGAGGGCATACTCGATGAGCCCGGCATGCCCACTCGTCTGAACCACGAGCAGATTTTGAGAATGCACGAGATCTTGTTCGAAGAATGCTTTAAAATGGCGAAAGAAAGATAAATTGGTGTTTATTGGTGTGATCGTGTCGTAGGGGCGATTCACAAATCGCCCGTCGAAAGCGGTTTAAAATCAATGTATGCGGACCGCCGAGGACGTCGGTCCCTACAATGCGTTGAATGTGGATCACCTTACAGTAGAACGATTTGTAATCGATTTATTTGTAGGGACCGGCGTCCTCGACGGTCCATGAATGAACGATTTAAATCGATGAAACGGGCGATTCGTGAATCGCCCCTACAAATTCGACCATCGCCAACACACCGACATCAAAATTTGAAACAAGACCGGCACCCCTCGGGGTGCCGGTTGATGTTATGAAGCGTTTATTATCTCTTATAGAGCAGAGGAGTACTGATAACACCGGTGCGGCGCAGACGGTATTCGTACGTCCAATTTGTATCGCCCTGAACCCAAGCGGAGGGACCCTGCCAGGAGAACTTTTCGTCGGCGTTGTGAACGTCACCGAAGCAGTTACGGCGCGAGATGTAGGTATTGATCACGATCTCGTGCTTGCCTGCGGGGATGATTCCCAGATCCCAAGCGTAGGGAGGATATGCAATGATCGCCTTCTTCTCACCGTCGACGAATACTGTGTTGACAGCCGCGGTGAAGTGAGGTATCTTGATGATGGCATCCCAGTCCTCGGGGCACTCTACGGGGAGCTTATAGGAAACTACGCCGCCGTAGAAGGGGAGACCCTGATAGGTAAGATCGCTGAAGCCCAGCTTTTCGGGAAGAGTAGTCACGGTAAGGAGTCTGCCTGCGACCTTGACGCCGAACTCACCGAGGAGGTACATAGCCTCAACGTTGCTTCTCTCACCGAAGGGGAAGGTCACGCGGAGGGTATTCTCTCCCTTCTTGAGAGGAGGAAGAGCAACCTTTTCGATAGATTTGTCGGTGTAATATCCGTCGGTCTTATTTTCAACGGGTATACCGTTCCAGGTAATGGTGGAGAGCTCTGCTTCCTCAAGAGCGAGGTAAGGCTTTTCATAATCTATCTCACTGTTAACAGTGAATTCAAGGGTCACGGTATGCTCAAAGGGCTTCTTTGCAACCACCCAAGGCTGAGGCTTACCGGGCTGATATCCGAGGCGTGCGCGGATCTTTCTGTCGATACGGAGGACTTCTTCAAGGGGAAGAAGAGGCTCGCCGTCGAGAGCGTATTTTGCCATATCAAGGAGAAGCACGTTGGGCTCGGAGAGGGTGTAGTCTACGGTGAAGGGGAAGTTGCCGACCTGCTGAGGAAGAGCGGATGCGGGCGGCTCCCAGCCGCTGTGCTCGGTGGTATCCTCAAGGAAGATAAGAGCGGAATCATAGTCGCTGAGTCCGATTATCATGTGAGTCTTATTTCCGCTGTTGTCGTGACGGATAGGCTTGATCTCGCCGGTAATGGTATCGTATAGCTTGGGCGCGTACTTTCCGTTAACGTAGATGTGGAGACCCTCGCTTCTTGCGACGTCCTTGTTGTAGGGCTCGTCGCAATGGGAGATGAAGAGCCAGAGACCTGTTTCGTCGCGGCGGATCTGATGTATAAATTTATCGGTGAGAGCACCCGAGAAGTTACGGATCTCTATGGTTCTGTCGTTCTTGAGCTCGTCAAGGAGCGCGCCCTTGCTGAAGGCGATCTTGTTCGAAGCGTCGTAAAGCTTCTTGCCGCGCTCGGAGGGGATAGCGTCCTCGTACTTGGGAGCGTCGCCCATAAATACAAGCTTACCGCCTGCCGCTTTGAAGGCTTCAAGACGCTCGAGGGTGGTGGAGCGAAGAGTTTCGCATTCGGGAACGATGATGACGTCGTATGCCATCTCTCCGACCTGAAGAGGTGCTGAGCCCTTCTCGCACTGAGAGGGAAGAAGCGACTCGCAGATAAAGTCGAAGTCGATACAGCCGCGGAGCAGCCAGTTGGTTACGTTGGTGAAGTTCTGCTCAAGCTTTTCTCTGACGAGAGCGGTCTGCTCGTTAGGTCCGAAATGGAGCCAGTAGCTCTCAACGGGGTGAATAACGGCAACCTTAACGAGAGGCTTACCGCGTGTCAGAGCGGCATTGACGCGTCCGAAATGATCCTCAACGTAGCTGTATTCCTTATACCAAGGAGATTGGTAAGAGATCGATGCGGGATAGTCGCGCTTTGCGGTACCCTTCATGGATACCCAGGAAAGGTGCTGAACTCTTACGGTAACACCGAGAGCCGCCTGCCAGTCGCCGTGAAGCTTGTGACCGCGGAAGTCAAAGTCCCAGCCTGTAACTCCGTAAAGCTCACTCATCATACCCGGTCTGCCGTACTGGTGCACTGCCGACTGGCACTGCTTTGCGGTATTGAACTCGAAATATGCGCAGAGCATATCGATGCCGGGGATACCGAAGGAGCGGTAGGAGCGCATACAGTCACCGATGCACATTGTCTGTGAGTGGAGAGATGCCTCTGCCATCATGTGTCCCGTGAGAGCGATGCCGTGATCGTCGCACCAGTTACCGACGAGATCTGCAAATGCCTCCGCGAATCTCTCGGAAACGTGATCGTGATAGTGATATCTGACGGTAGATATCTTACCGTCGGGGAGATCCCAGAGAAGCTCGGGAAGGTGATCTACAAGAGAAACACCGTAGGATGCCTTGAAGGTATCGTCAAGATCCACAGTCCAGGGAAGCTGAACGTTCTGCTTGCTTGCGGCAAAGGAGAGAGTGGTCTTGCGCATAAACTGAGGCTCGTCGGTGAAGATTGCGGGAACGGTCTTGCCGAACTCGTCGCCGACGGTCTCAAAATACTTTTCGTGGGTGGTTTCGATGAATTTACTCATCGCCTCCTTGCTGAGGGTATCAACGTATGCCTGGTTGTTGTACCACGCGCTGTTGGGCGCGATCTCAGCCCAGATGTTCCAACGTGTGCCCACAGCCTCGTCAGCCTCGGTTATCTTTTTGTAGGATGCGAGACAGCCGTTATCGTCAAGCACTACGTCGAAGCTTGCGATGATCTCGCCCTTTGCGGCGGGCTTGTAGCTCATATTGGGGGTGAAGGTGATGTACTTCATACGGTGTTTTTCGTCCTTGGTGACGTAACCGCCTGCAAATCCGGAGGGCCACTTGTCCTCGTCGTAGAGCCATGAGAGCATCTCATTTTTCTTTGCGTGATCGGTACAAGCCTTGACCAGCTTCATAAAGTTTTCGGAAAGATACTCTGTGGACATACCGTCGCGGCAGTGCATGTGGAAGCCGCCAAGACCCATTTCCTTGAAAATATCTATCTGACGGAGCAGCTCTTCTTCTTCAAGATCGCAGTTCCAAGCCCAGAAGGGCGCACCGCGATACTCAGCCGTAGGCTTTTTGAAAAGCTCCGGATCAAGCACGGGATTTTTTCTGTTATTGTCGTAGATCATAAAAAACCTCCTTAAAATATTTTTATGTCTAGATTGAATATCAATAAGATACCATTTGTATTATAAGGGAATTTTTGGTCAATGTCAATAGTTTTAAATAGATTTTTTGTGCAAAATTCGGACTTCTTGATGTGTTATCGCGGCTATGTGACGATAGCGGAGTCAAAAATGCGTTGAAATTAAAAAAATGCCGAAAAATGCCGTTTTTTTAAATATATTGCATCGGTCATTGACAAAAGCGAGCTTTTGTGATAAAATTAAAATAGATAATTATGTGCAAGCGGAGGATTTTAAATTATATGTCAACGTTTGATCCTGTAAAACTGAGTCCCGCGTTCAAGGACTACCTTTGGGGCGGCGAAAGGCTTAAAAGCGATTTTAACAAAAAAAGCGAGCTCGTTCCCTTGGCTGAGAGCTGGGAGCTTTCGGCACACAGGGACGGAGAGAGTGTGGTGCTTGGCGGTGAATTTGAAGGGCTTGGGCTCACTGAATATATTGAGAAGATAGGCAAGAGCGCGCTGGGTGAGAATAGCGCGAAATACGATTATTTTCCTTTGCTAATAAAGTTTATCGATGCCAAGGGCGACCTTTCGGTGCAGGTGCATCCAGACGATGCCTATGCTCTTGAGCACGAGGGAGAGTACGGCAAGACCGAGATGTGGTATATTCTTGACTGTGACGAGGGAGCTTGTCTGTATTACGGCTTTTCCCGTGATATTAGCCGCGAGGAGTACGAAAATGCCATCAAGGATGGCGAGCTTTGCTCCTTGTTGAACCGAGTTCCCGTGAAAAAAGGCGATGTCTTTTTCATTCCTGCCGGAACGGTTCACGCGATCGGCGCGGGAATAGTTATCTGCGAGATCCAACAGAATTCCAATACCACCTACCGTGTTTTTGATTACAACCGACGCGATAAGAACGGAAATCTCCGTCCTCTTCATATCGAAAAGGCGCTGGAGGTGTCGGATCTTAAAAAGTCGCCCGAGCTCTGTGACACCCCCGACGGAGACGACGTGGCGCTTGCCGCGTGCGAGTATTTTGAGGTCAGAAGACTCAGGATAGCTGAAAAAACAGAATTGACGGTGGATACGTCCAGCTTTGTTTCGCTTACCGTTACAGACGGCGAGGGAAAGCTTGAATATGTGGGCGGTGAGATAGAGCTTATCAAGGGAGACAGTATTTTCATCCCTGCGCAGAATGCGATAATGATGCTTGAAGGCAAGCTTGAAATAATTCAAAGTAAGGTGAGGTAAAGATATGTATTACGTAGGAATTGACTTAGGCGGTACCAATATTGCCGCAGGACTTTGCGATGAAAAGGGAAATATACTTTCCCAATCCAGCGTTCCGACCATGAAGGAAAGAGACTGGAAGGAGATAGTTCGCGATATGGCGGCTATCGCCGAAAAGGTGGTCAAGGATGCAGGACACACTCTTGACGAGGTCGAGGCGGTGGGGATCGGATGCCCCGGAAGCATCGATAAAGAGCACGGAGTGGTGGTTTATTCCAATAATATCGTTATGCATAACGCCACAGTGGCGGAAGAGTTCCAAAAATATATAGATAAGCCCGTCTATCTTGAAAACGATGCCAATGCTGCCGCTCTCGGTGAGTACGCGGCGTACGGCGAGGGTATATCCAGCTTCGTATTTTTCACTCTCGGAACCGGTGTCGGCGGCGGAATAATATTTGACGGCAAGGTGTGGTCAGGCTTTAACGGAGCAGGCGGTGAGATCGGTCACCAGACTCTCGTGTTCGGTGGCGAGCCCTGCACCTGCGGCAGACGCGGATGTCTCGAAGCCTACGCGTCGGTAACCGCGCTTATCAGACAGACAAAGGCGGCTATGGAGAAGCACCCCGAGTCGCTTATGAACGAGTGGGCTGAAAAGAAGGGCAGAGTCAGCGGCAGAACTGCATTTGAATGCGCAAAAATGGGAGATGCGGCGGCTATTGAGGTAAGAGACAGATATATTGAATACGTTGCCGACGGTGTTGCAAGCATCGTCAACGTGCTTCAGCCCGAGATCGTTGCTATCGGAGGAGGAATCAGCCGCGAGGGCGACCTTTTGCTTGAGCCTATCAAAAAATATCTTAGCCAAAACGACTACAACAAGTATATGCCCAAGACCGAGATCCGCATAGCAAAGCTTTTCGGCGATGCGGGAATAGTAGGCGCGGCGATGGGCTGCATTGTTGCGGAAAAATGAGTTTGACTCAGATAGAAAAAACTTTATTTTCAAAGGTAAAACAATCAAAAGGATTTTGAAATGAGCAGAAATATTGAAGAGATGCAGGAAAAATACGATGAAGCGAGAGCCTGCATACTTGAAAGCAACGAGACTCTGCACGATTACGAGAAAGCCGAGCTTCTCGACTATCTTGAAGAGATCGAGGATGAAATAGACAGATTGGAAAAGCTGCGCGCAAGATTCGGTCGAGTCCTTGACTATAACGGGCTGAAGAAAAACGGCTTTTCGAGAGAAGAGATCTGCGCCTTTGAACGTGAGGACTCGGAGTATATCGCCAAGGTGGACCGCTATTACTCAAATAATCTCTATAAGAGAAAGTATATGTTTGGTTATCCTGCCAATATGGAGGATTATTCCTATACCACCAGTTATTTTCGCCATCTTGAAAGCAAGATGTATCTTATGAATAACTGCGGCGACCCTTATCAAAAGGGAAATTACGGAATGGATTCCAAGTCAACCGAAAAGAAGATAATTTCTCTCGTTGCGGAGAATTTCGGAATTGAGCAGGGCGAGTATTGGGGATATATCACCTCGGGTGGAACAGAGAGCAATTTCTGGGGTATACGCGAGGGCTTTAATCGATTCCCTAAGGGCAAGCTTTATTTCTCGGAGGATACTCACTACAGCGTTGAAAAATACGTTTTTGACGGTGAGAACAGTGAAAGATATCCTTACGAGAAGATCGCGGTGGATAAATTTGGTCGCATTTCTGCCGAAAAATTATTCGAAGTGGTGGAAAAAGACCGAGAAAATGGGGTAAATGGCGCAATAGTGGTGCTCACGTGGGGAACTACCTGCCGCGGAGCGGTGGATGAGGTGAAAAAGATCACCGACGGGCTTCGCGAAAGAGGAATAGAGTATTACTGTCACCTTGATGCCGCGCATTTCGGCGGTATTGCTAAAAACCAGGAGAATGCTCCCTCGGTCGAAAACGTTTGCGAGCTTGGTGTCGATTCCATTGCCGTGAGTATGCATAAATTTATGGGTACCGCGAGAGTAAACGGAGTGCTTTTGGCGCTTACCCGTCGCGATCGACCCGTAATAGATTATATCGGTCAGGAGGATTCCACCCTCTTGGGATCCCGTGACTATCTGCCTTTCTCTACCTACCAGAGAGCAAAGGAAATGCTGCTTCGCCGCGAGAGCGGTCATTACAGTGCCAACGTGAATTATTTTGAGCTTGGTCTCAAAAAACGCGGATTGGAATTTGAGAGATTTGAAAATTCCAACACCTTTGTGATCCCTAAGCCCTGCGAGGAGGTATGTAAAAAATATCAGCTTGCCACCTTTGTGGATTACGACGGTCAGGAAAAGGCGCATATCATAATTTTCCCGTTCCATAAGCAGGGAATAATGGACGAGCTTCTGGAGGATCTCAAATGAGTATCAAGCAAAAAGTTTCAAGGCTCAGCCGTGGCTCAAGCTTTGCCATAGTCGGTATGGTGTATCTTATTGCGACGGCTGCAGGCATTGCAGTTTACTGTCTTTTACCCACAACGGTTTTGTTCGTCTGGCGATTGCTTATAGCTGACGTTCTTGCTACCTGCTTGACCTTTGCCTTCAGTCTGATATTCGGTAACGCTTCGGTCTATGATCCCTATTGGAGCGTTCAGCCCATGGTGATCCTCGGAGCACTGGCATTCACGCAGAATATTACACCTTTAAGATTTTTCACGCTTTTGGCGGTCTTTTTCTGGGGAATAAGACTTACGGCAAACTGGGCGTATACCTTCCACGGACTCGGTCACGAGGACTGGAGATACAGAATGCTGTGCGAAAAGACAGGTAAATTCTATCCTCTGATCAATTTTGTGGGCATACATATGGTGCCGACGCTGATAGTTTACGGCTGTACTCTCCCTGCAGCAACTGTCCTACTGTCTCTCAAAGCCGGCGAAAATGTCATTTCATATCTTGCGCTTATTCTGAGTCTCGGTGCGGCGACAATGCAGGGAATTGCAGATATTCAGATGCACAAATTCCGCAAGAGCGGAAAGGGCGGCTTTGTCCGCGCAGGACTTTGGAAGCATTCGAGACATCCCAACTATCTCGGTGAGATACTGATGTGGTGGGGAATCGGAGCTTCTGCGGTCTCGGCTCTCGGAATGGAGTGTTGGTTTCTGCTTGCAGGCGCATTGGCGAACACCTTGCTTTTCCTTTTCGTCAGCATACCCATGGCGGATAAGAGGCAATCAAGAAAAGCCGGCTTTGCCGAATACAAAAACGAAACCTGGATGCTTTTGCCGATACCGAAGGGGAAGAAATAATAACGATAAAAGAGGCATAGCCAACGCTCGTAGCGATTGACTAAGCCTCTTTTGGCTTTTATAAATTAAATCAAAAACGCAATAATGCAGGCAACCAAAGCCAAGAATGCGGCAACGAGACCCAAGCAGCCCGAGGGCTTTCTTCTGCGCAATCTGACTTTTACACGCGGTAATTTGACGTATATCGGTTTGTCGCTACCGACGTGCCTTCCGCTTTGAGAATTACTTTGCTGCCGCGAACCATCCATTTGCTTGCGAAGCTGAGAGAGAGGATCAGTTTGATTTAAAATTCTTTCTTTAAAGGAGCGGATAAAGGCGATATCTTCCTCGGTGCAAATGTCGTTTGGAATAGAATATCTCGAATGAACCAGCTCGTTTCGTATGTTGCGAAGCCTTTTTAAACGGTTGTAGTCCTGCCGCCATCCGGGCACGTACAGGGTTCCTCTTTGATGCTTTGAGTCCATATCCTCGAGATAGAGAGTGACACCGAGCTTGTTATCGGCGGTTTTGCCGTATATGTCGCGGCAGATGTTGTCGAGAAGCTTGAATTCATCAAGCAGACTGTAATTCAGTTGGCTCATGGCGACTCCTTTCTCTTGAAATTGATGTGTTTTTATTATATCATAAGGATTTAATTGTGTCAAGGTAAAAGGGAAGATATACAGAGGCAAAAAAATTAAACAATTTTTGATTTAGGTATTGCAATTTCAAAAAAAGTGTGGTATAATACCAAGGTCGGCAGGTTTCTGCCAATATTTTTAAATGTACAGTATGCATCAAGGAAAGATATTTCGCCTTCGGCGAAGATACCCACACCCTGCGCCTGACAAGCGAGCTTGTCGATCTTCGGGTGGGGTATACGCAGTGGATTCGACGAGCAAAGCCCGTCGAGCCTCGTCTCATCAAGCTCCTTAATTATGATGCACACAAAGTACATCATAATTAAGGAGAGATATCGAAGTGGTCATAACGGGGCTGACTCGAAATCAGTTTGTGCGCAAGCACACGAGGGTTCGAATCCCTCTCTCTCCGCCATAAACAAAGCACACCGCGATCGCGGTGTGTTTTGTTTATTCCGTGGGAGGGAAGGTACAGAGAAATCTCACTCCAAATCCGCTTGCGGATTTGTGAAAAGATTCAGAATCCCGTCCTGAAACGATATTTGCTTGAAAAATAAAAAGCTAAAATTTTTTTCGAAAAAGTATTGACAAACGAAAAAAATTGTGATATCCTAAAAATACAAGGAAGGCGTGCCTTTCAAAACTACTTGCATATAATGCTTTTTTATTTGAGCTTTTTCAAGCGTACGGTGGGAGAGTTCAAATATGATTGAATTATTTTAAATAGTTTTTTGAGACAGACCGATCGATGCTATGGTATAGTTATAACTATATTTTCATGTAATTGGCATTGGTTGGTCTATTTTTGCGCCTTTTTTGCAAATTCTTTGCATAGAGGCGCTGTTTTTTTCGCTTCTTTGCGACAAAAAATTATTCGAAAAGGAGATGTTAAAATGAAAACATCAATAGTAAAAAACGAATTTCCCATCAAAACAATTGAGGAACAGATCGGTTATTGTTTTAAAAACAAAAGCATACTTGAACAAGCTTTTACAAGAAGATCCTACGTTCAGGAAAATCAAGCTTCCAAAGATAATGAGGTGCTTGAGTTTATTGGGGACAGTATTATCGGGCAATTGGTGGTAAAAAAACTGACACGACGCTATACGGTGAACATTAATCCAAATTTGACCGAACAAGTATTGGAGATGTGCGAAGTAAGCAGGGAGTGCTTGCCTTTCGATATGGGTGGATTCTTTAATTGTGAGCTTGATGAAGCAGAACTCAGTGAGTTGAAAATTTCACTTGTGCAACGATCCTCGCTGGCTGCGGCAACCGAACGGCTGGGACTTGAAAAACATCTTATTCTGGGAAAAGGTGATATTGCTTTAAATGTTCAGAATCAAGCATCGGTAAAAGAGGATCTGCTCGAAGCGATTTTCGGAGCAGTAGCATTGGATTCATTCTGGGATATGGTGGCACTTGAAGCGCTGATGGACAGACTGATGGATGTAGATGAAATTCTTGAAAAAGGTTTAGAAGACGAAGAAGATTATGAGAAGCTTCTTTTTGACTGGTTTGCTGATCGAGATAAAAAACCTGTATATGAGGAGACGTTTCCAATAATTAACCTTAAATATGGCGTTTCGATTGATCTTGGCGAAGATATGTTTGAGTATACCGCATATGGGTACGGCAATACGGAGCTTGGCGCTATAAGAATGGCTTCAAAGCGTGCAATGAAGTATATACGCAAAACCGGAAGTCTTATAGCAAAAGTGAAAGAAACTATTGGAAGTTTAGATATGGACCGTTCAATAAATCAATTGCAGGAGCTGTATCAAAAGGGTGTTATCCCTGAGCCCAAATATAATTTTTCCCAGTGCGGTTATGCAAGTAATGGTAATCCTATGTGGACCTGTGAGTGCACGATCGAAGGAATATATGAGTCTAACGGATCTTGGATTGTTGAAACAAAAAAAGAAGCAAAGGTGAACGCTGCCATTGAAGCACTCAGCTATTTGCTTGGCGAAAAAGTTTAATAAATATCTATACATAAGGAGAAATTTAAAAATGAACGAAATCAAGTGTCCCAAGTGTGGAGAAATCTTTCAGGTAGACGAGGCGGGCTATGCTTCAATACTTAAGCAGGTAAAAAACAAGGAGTTCGAAAAAGAGATCAAGAACCAAATTCAGCTTGAATTGAGCAAGCTGTCGGAAGCTTATAATAATAAGCTCAACCAAAAAGACTCCGAAATTAAAGAACTGATGGCTAAGCTTGTTCTTCAAAAAAGTGATGCAAGTAACGAATTGAATCAAGCTGTCAACGATGCCAACGTTAAGCATCAGCAGGAGATATATGAGAAGGAGCAGATGATCAAAGACCTTGAGGCTCGTTTGAATGAGGCGCGAAAGGAAAGCGAGAGCGAGCTGAAGATCACGGTTGCTGAGGCAAATGAAAAGCACCAAAAGGAAATATTCGCAAAAGAGCAGATGATTAAGGCTCTTGAAAATAAGATCGACAGTATAAACAATTCAAAGGAGCAGGATATCAATTTTGCCGTTGTCAAAGCAGAGAATTCTTATAAGGAACAGCTTGCAGAGAAGGATGCGAAAATAAAGAATCTCAATCATCAGCTTGAAATTGAGAAAAAGGAACAGAAAATAGCTGTTGCTGAGGCTATTCGTGATAAGGACGATATGCTTTCTCAGAAGGAGATCAAGATCATTGAGCTTTCCAAGGCCTTCGAACTCGAAAAGCAGAATGCTGAGTTGAGGGAAAAATCTATCCGCGAGAATCACGAAAAGGAATTGCAGGCAAAGAACGAGCAGATAGATTATTACAAGGATCTCAAGACAAGGCTTTCTACAAAGCTTCTCGGCGAGACACTTGAGCAGCACTGCCAAATCGAATTTAACCGACTCCGCGCAACCGGATTCCAGAATGCATATTTTGAAAAGGATAACGATGCAAAGACCGGAAGCAAGGGCGACTTTATTTTCAGAGATTTCGGGGATGACGGCACAGAGTTCATTTCGATTATGTTTGAAATGAAGAATGAAGCGGATACTACCGCCACAAAGAAAAAGAATGAGGACTTCTTCAAGGAACTTGATAAGGACAGAAGAGAGAAAAATTGCGAATATGCCGTACTTGTTTCTATGCTTGAGGCGGACAACGAGCTATATAACAACGGAATCGTTGACGTGTCTTACAAATATCCAAAGATGTACGTTATTCGCCCGCAGTTCTTCATCCCCATTATTACTCTTTTGAGAAATGCTGCGTCAAACTCCCTGCAGTACCGTCAGGAATTGGCAATTGTCAGAAATCAAAATATTGATATTTCGAATTTTGAAGCCGATATTAATGATTTTAAGGATAAATTCGCAAGAAATTATAGAATTGCCAGCGAAAAATTCAAAACCGCGATCAATGAGATCGACAAGACTATCGACCATCTCCAAAAGACAAAGGATGCACTTTTGTCATCGGAAAACAATCTGAGACTTGCTAACGATAAGGCGGAGGATCTGACGATCAAAAAACTGACTGCTCATAATCCTACAATGGCAAAAAAATTTGCCGAATTAGATAAATAATAAAAAGGGGCTGACGCGAGTCAGCCCCATACTTTATTCAATTCAAATACGGTTCAGAAGGTCCTTTGGGGTATTCGCCCATGGTGGTGATAAGCTGGAGACCTATCTCGCGTCCGCGGAGCACCGCGTTTTTGACGGCGGAGGTATCTCCGGTGAAGGCAATTATGACCTCGTTGGAGTGGCTTGTGCCGTGGTCGGGGGTCATATATCTGACGATCTTCACGTCTGCGCTCTTAACGGCGGCATCTGCCATTACAAGACCTATTGCCGCAGGAGATCCTGCCATAAAGCCGAAGGCGGAATTTTCGGGAACTCCGAAGAAGCTTGACAAGACCTGTCCGGCTCTTGCGGAATAAGCAAATTCAAGGTGACCCGCCGAGTTGATGTATACCTCGCCCGCGTTCCTTTTGGTGAGCTCGAGGGCGATCTCAACGGCGCGACGCGCGTCGCTGACGTCGCGGCTTCCGATAACTATATAGTTACCGTGACCGCCCCAGCCCTTAGTGTCGCGGGGAAGCTCGGCGGAGATCAGCACGGCTCCGGTATTTTTGACCGCCTCGTCGACGGCGCAGAGCTGACCTGCCGCACCGGTGCGCGAGCTTATAAGACCGAGAGCTTTTACCTCCTCGGGAAGATTCATTTTCTCGCGCAGGGCTATGTCTATTCCGGGAATTACAAGTCCCACAGTGTCAAGCACCGTAGTTCCCACGAATTCGGGAAGTGTGCAATTTTTGTTAAATACGTTGTCCATAATTTTTAAGCATCAATATCCTTCATATACTCTCTGCCGTGGGCGGCGATGAAGGCTTTTCTTGCGGGGAGGTTATCGCCAAGGAGGGTATCGAAGATGCGGTCGGTCTCGGCTGCGTCTGCGGGCACGACGGCGATGAGGCGACGGGTGGCGGGGTTCATAGTGGTCTCCCACATCATATCCGCGTCGTTTTCACCAAGACCCTTGGAGCGCTGGAGGGTGTATTTCTTGTTACCCAACTCCTTAAGGATATCGGCTTTCTCAAATTCGTCGAATGCGAAATAGGTCTTATCCTTGGTTGTGATCTCAAAGAGGGGAGTTTCTGCGATAAATACTCTCTTTTCCTTGAGAAGCGTGGGGAGGAGGCGGTAGAACATAGTCAGAAGCAGGGTTCTGATCTGGAAGCCGTCCTCGTCGGCATCGGTACAGATTATGATCTTTGACCAACGGAGAGAGTCGAGGTCGAAGGGAAGTATATCGCCCTTTTTCTTGCTCTCGATCTCAACGCCGCAGCCGATGACCTTCAGAAGATCGGTGATGATCTCGCTCTTGAAGATTCTGTCGTAGTCGGCTTTAAGACAGTTAAGCGTTTTACCTCTTACGGGTATGATAGCCTGAAATTCCGAGTTTCGTCCCATTTTACATGAGCCCAGAGCCGAGTCACCCTCAACTATATAGAGCTCGCGGATGGTTGGATCCTTGGAGCGGCAATTGACGAATTTTTCAACGCGGTTGGCGATATCGATAGTACCCGTCAGCTTCTTTTTGACGTTCAGACGCTCCTTTTCGGCACTTTCGCGGCTTCTCTTGTTGACAAGCACCTGCGCGGCGATCTTTTCTGCCTCAAGGGGATGCTCGATGAAATAAATTTCAAGATTGGTGCGCAGAAATTCGTTCATTGCCTCGTAGATAAAGGTGTTTGTGATCGCCTTCTTGGTCTGGTTCTCGTAGGAGGTCATGGTAGAGAAGGAATTGCTGACCAGCACAAGGCAATCCTCGATATCATTGAAGGTGATACCGGTCTCGTTCTTGGTATACTTGCCTGCGCTCTTAATATACTTATCAATAGCGAAGGAGAATGCCTTTTTGACCGCCTTATCGGGAGATCCGCCGTGCTCCAGGAAGCTGGAGTTGTGGTAATATTCAAGTCGGTTGGTGGTGTTGGAGAAGCAGAAGGAGATATCTGCCTTCAGCTTGTACTCGTCTTTATCGTCGCGGTCGCGTCCCTGAGTTTCAAGGTGCCAGAGCACGGGCTCGGTCTGTGCGCTCTCGCCTACGATCTCCTTGATGTAGTCGGAGATTCCGTTTTCATAAAGGTATTTTTCCTCTACCTTTTCGCCCTCGTTGTTGACGTAGCGGAAAAGGAAGGAAATGCCTGCGTTGACCACCGCCTGGCGGTGAAGGATCTCCTTGATGCGCTCGGGGGTGATGTTTATGTCGGTAAATACCTCGGTGTCGGGTCTCCAATGAATGATGGTACCCGTTCTTTTTTCTTTTTTGTCAAGCTCTCGCTCTTCAAGCTCGCCGGTCACGGGCTCACCCTTGCGGAATGCTATGTGACGCTCCATCTTTCCGTCGTAGGAGTAGACGTCCATAAATTCGGAAGAATACTGAGTCGCGCAGGCGCCGAGACCGTTAAGTCCGAGGGAATATTCGTATGCCGATGAGCCGTTGTTGTTATCGTACTTACCGCCCGCGTAAAGCTCGCAGTATATAAGGTCCCAGTTCCATCTCTGCTCCTTCTCATTGTAGCCCAGCGGTACACCGCGTCCGTGGTCGTCGACGGTTATGCTCTTGTCGGGGTGGAGAATGGTGAGGATCTCGTTACCGTGACCCTCTCTCGCCTCGTCCACCGAGTTGGAAAGTATTTCAAAATAGGAATGCTCGCAGCCCTCAAGTCCGTCTGAGCCGAAAATAACGGCGGGACGCTTTCTGACTCTGTCCGCTCCCTTCAGGGCGCGGATGCTTTGATCGTCATAGTGCTGTGGAGCCTTCGTCTTGTTATCTGCCATTGAAGAATTTTTCCTTTCAAAGTTGATCGCACAATTATACAATCTTAATTATATCACAAAATTTCGGTTTTGAAAAGTGGCAATTTTCACGAAAATGCCTTTTTTTCTGTTTGTTTACAAAAAGTTTTATTTTTTAACCGAAATTGACTTGCAACTTAACAATAAATATTATATAATTATAATAGCGAATTATGTCCTCGGAGGTTTGCTTTGATTATCAGAGAATATTTGAAAAACAAATTTGAGAATAAAAATTGCCACGTGCTGGGATTTGCGCGCTCCAATAAGCCATTGGTGGATATGCTTATTTCGGCAGGCGCGAGAGTGACCGTGCGTGACAGAAACGAAAATGCCGCGGAAAACGATGATGCCAAGGCATTTGCCTCTCGCGGAGTGAATTTTATTGTGGGAGACGGCTATCTTGAGTCCTTGGTTGCCGATTACATATTCCGCACACCCGCGATCCGTCACGATCTTCCCGAGATAGTACGCGCGGTGGAGGGCGGAGCGGTTCTTTCGAGCGAGATGGAGCTTTTCTTCGAGATCTGCCCCTGTCCTGTATTCGGTATCACCGGCTCTGACGGAAAGACTACCACTACCACGCTGACGCATCTGCTTCTTTCAAAGGAAAAGGAGAAGAGCGGCAAGGGAAGGGCTTACGTTGGCGGCAATATCGGTGCGCCCCTGCTTCCGCGCGTTTTTGAAATGACCGAGTACGATATTGCGGTGGTCGAGCTTTCAAGCTTTCAGCTGCAGACTATGACCGTTTCTCCCACACGCGCAATTATAACGAATATTACCCCCAATCACCTCAATTGGCACACCGATATGGGCGAATACGTAGTGGCAAAGCGAAATATATGTTGCCATTTGGGTATAGAGCATCTGGTTGTCAACAGAGAAAATACAATAACCTATGGAATTGCCCAAAGCCTTGACGTTGCCGCAGCTTATTTCTCGTCTGTGAGATCTTCTTATGACGAGATAGTGCCGTTTTTTAAGAAAAACTCTGTCGCCGTATATGAAAAAGACGGAGCGATAATTATTGACGACGGCAAAGCCGCCGAAAGAGTGATAGACACGGCGGATATTTTGCTTCCCGGAAGACACAACGTAGAAAATTACATGGCGGCGATCGCCATCACGCGTGGCCTTGTTTCCAAGGAGACGGTACGCGAGATTGCTACAACCTTTGGCGGTGTTGAGCACCGTCTTGAGCTTGTCAGAGAAAAGGACGGAATAAGATTTTATAATAGCTCCATAGATTCCAGCCCCACGAGAACGGCGGCGGCGATCTCCGCGCTCCCCAAAGCACCCATAATAATTTTGGGCGGCGAGGACAAGAACGTACCCTTTGACGGCTTGGCGCTTGACGTTTGCACGAGAGTCAAGGCGGCGGTGGTGACGGGCGTTTCGGCTCCGAAGATACTTTCCGCTATTGAGAACTGCCCCGAGTATGACCCCGAGAGGGTTTCTGTTCGCCATATTGACGATTTCCGCGAGGCGGTTTTAGCGGCGGCGGAAATGGCGGAGGAGGGCGATATCGTGCTATTGTCTCCCGCTTGCACCAGCTTCGATCATTTTAAAGATTTCGCCCAAAGGGGAAATTATTTCAAAGAGATCGTGAGAGGGATGTAAGATTTCAAATTTTGATTTGTCGGGGAGAGATAAGTGCAGAGTGCAGAATGCAGAGTGCAGAGTTATGGATGATTTTCGCAAGAAGCGAAAATCTACAATTATTTTAATTTTCTTGTTTTTATAATGTGAAATTAATGAGGAAAACCGACGAAGGAGGTTTTCAACCTCAACTCTGCACTCTGCATTCTGCACTCTGCATTCTGCACTCTGCACTCGCACCGATAAACTACAATTTATAAAACAATACAAACACATAAAAGAAGGAAACAAAAATGCAATTTTCACAGAGAATCAACGAGATCGCTTTTGAGGCAGAGAAGGCTTTGGCGCCGATATTTGCCAAGATCGATGCGATCTCATTTGAAAACACCAACAGAGTAATGGACGCCTTCCGTGAGCACCGCGTGGCGGCAACTAATTTCGACACCACCTCGGGCTACGGCTACGACGACCGCGGACGCGACGTTCTCGACCGCATCTGGGCAGACGTTATGGGAGCTGAGGCGGCTTTCGTGCGCCATCAGATAGTTAACGGCACTCAGGCTCTGACCATCGGACTTTTCGGTCTGCTCCGCCCCGGTGACCTTATGTGCTCGGTTGCAGGCAAGCCTTACGATACACTTGAAGAGGTTATCGGAATTCAGGGCGAGCCCGGCAACGGAAGCCTTGCCGATTTCGGTGTGCGCTACAAGCAGATCGAGCTGCTTGAGAGCGGGGAATTCGACTTTGTCGCTATTGAGAAAACTTTGAAGGACGAGCTTGCTTCGGGCAGACCCGTCAAGGTCATTTTCATTCAGCGCTCCAAGGGATACCTTAACAGAAAGACCCTGACCGTTGCCGAGATCGGCGAGGTCGTAAAGCTCGTTAAGTCGATCTCTCCCGAGACCTACGTTGTAGTCGATAACTGCTACGGCGAATTTACCGAAACGGTAGAGCCTACCCACGTCGGCGCGGATATGATAATCGGATCGCTGATCAAAAACCCCGGCGGCGGTATGGCAGAGACCGGCGGCTACATAGCCGGAACGGCGCGCGCCGTTGAGCTTGCCTCCTACCGTCTTACCAGTGTTGGATGCGGTCTTGAGGTAGGTGCTACCGTCGGACAGACAAAAAATATGTACAAGGGACTTTTCTACGCGCCTCACACCACGGCGCAGGCGCTTAAGACCGCGCATCTTGCGGCTTACGTTTTCGGAGAGCTGGGATATAACGTCTCCCCCAAGTGGGATGAGATGCGTTCCGATATAATTCAGACCGTTATTACGGGCAAGCCCGAGCTGCTTTGCGCCTTCTGCCGCGGAATTCAGAAGGGCTCTCCCGTTGATTCCTTCGTTACTCCCGAGCCTTGGGCTATGCCGGGATATACCGACGAGGTCATTATGGCGGCAGGCGCATTCGTTCAGGGCGCGTCTATAGAGCTGTCGGCTGACGGCCCTATGAGACCTCCTTATACGGTTTTCTTCCAGGGCGGACTTACCTATGAGAGCGGTAAGATCGGAATCCTCGCCGCGGCTGAGGAAATGCTGGGGCAGTAAATTTAAAATTTTAAAAAACGGAGAAATAAAAGTGAAGATCAAGAGAATTATTTCATTAGTATTACTTTCCTGCATGTTGATAGCCTCATTTGCATTGGTATCCTGCTCCGATGGCGACGGTGCTCCCGACGGTTATCAGCTGGTCGTCAGAAACGGCGACAAATTCCGCCTTTACGTGCCCACTCAGGGCTGGACTCCCAACACCGACGGCGGTCTTGCCGGTGCGATCTTTTCTATCGATCCTCATATTTCTGTCGGCGTTTACGTTGCCGACGATGCCAATGGCAGAAATGCGGACGAATATTTTAAATATTCTGAAGAGCTTATGAAGACCGAGCTTGTAAACTACGAGCATATAGGCAGTGAGGAAGAAATGCTTGGCGGTAAAAAGGCTATGAGATACGCTTATACCGCCGATATCACCACTATGGGCAGAGAAGAGCCTGTAAAATACAAATATCTTATGATCCTTTGCGAAAACGAGGGTGAGATGTACGTCTTCATCTATTGCGCTCCCGCAGAGACCCATTACGATGCGCACCTTGCCGACGTTGAGGGAATCATCGATAATTTCACCTTTGCAGAAGCATACAAGGGCAAGGAGATGGGCGAGACTCCTTCGGGCGTCGATATTCCCGAGGGAATGAAGCTTGCATCCTTTGACGAGCAGCCCTATCTTTTCTTCGTGCCCGAGAGTTGGACGGTAAACAACGGCTCGGTTATCAGCGCGGCATATTTCTCGGATAGCGACAGAAGCAACGTCAGCCTCCAGATGTATATGGTGTCCGAAAAGGAGATCGACAAGACGGTTGAAGAGTATTTCACCGAGTGCGAGGCAAGATATAAAAAGATCTTCAAGTCCTACACTCTTCTTGAAGAGGAATGCTGCGAGATAGAGATGGCAGGCAAGAAGGCGCACAGATACGTGTACGAGATCGAAAACGGCGGCGTTAAATATAAGCAGCTGCAGGCGATCGTCGTAAAGGGCGGTGTTTTCTACACTCTGACCTACACCGCTACCCCCGAGAATTTTGATAGCCACCTTGCCGACGTTGAAAAGATGATCGAGGCATTTAAGATCAGATAATTCAGCGAGAAAATTAATATGGTATACTTAGATAACAGCGCCACCACGGAAATTTCCGCGGTGGCGAAAAAAGCAATGATAGATGCGATAGAGGTCTACGGTAATCCCTCGTCGCGCCACTCACTCGGAATTGAGGCTAAAAGACTTCTTGACAGAGCACGCGAGCAGGTAGGCGCGGCGATGGGACTTGCCAGACCCAACCCCGAAAATCTGCTGTTCACCTCATGCGGAAGTGAAGCCAACAATATGGCGATCCTCGGCTGCCTCTATTCGAAAGAGAAGAGAAGACAGAATAAGGTCATTACCACAAACAGCGAGCACCCCTCGGTAGAAAACGTTATGAGAAAGCTTGAAAAGGACGGCTTTACTGTGGTGAGACTTTCCACTAAGGGCGGCGTTATCGACGAAAATGAGCTTTCTGCGGCACTGGACGACAGTGTTGCAATGGTCTCGCTTATGCTGGTCAACAACGAGACCGGCGCGGCTTATGACCTCAAAAAGCTTTTCGGTATTGTAAAAAGACGTTGCCCCGAGGCGGTCACTCACTGTGACGCGGTGCAGGGCTTTATGAAGATACCCTTTACAGCAAAGAGCCTTGGCGCGGATATGATAAGCGTCAGCGCGCATAAGATCCACGGTCCTAAGGGTGTGGGCGCGCTTTATGTCAGCCCTGAGATCATAAAAATGAAGAAGATCGTGCCCTACGTTATCGGGGGCGGTCAGGAGGGCGGATACCGCTCGGGAACCGAGAATATCGTTGGCATTGTCGGCTTTGGCGCGGCGGCAGAGAAGGCGAGAGCCGATTTTGCCGAGAATTGCGCTAAAATGACGGCTTTGCGTGGTCTTTGCGAGAAACAAGCGACACTTGCAGGCGCGAGACCTAACGTTCCTGTCGGTATGCGAGCTCCCCACGTGCTGTCGCTTACTCTGCCCGGAATCAAGAGCGAAACTATGCTTAATTTCCTTTCGTCAAAAGGCTTTTGCGTGTCAGCAGGCTCTGCTTGCTCCTCGCATTCAAAGCATATTTCATCTGCCCTTGTCGGCTTTGGACTTAGTGAGTTTGATGCAGATTCTACCATCCGTGTCAGCTTTTCGGAATATAATACCGAGGAGGAGATCGAGAAATTCTGCGCGGCACTTAAAGAGGGAATCGATAGTCTTGTTAGGATAAAGAGATAAAAAGTTAAGGGAACTTAACAATATTTTAACGTTTAAATTGCAGTTTATCGGTGCGAGTGCAGAGTGGCGGGTGCGGGGTGGGGGGGTGTGGGTG
>JBGVHJ010000112.1:0-8833 GCA_045122255.1 Eubacteriales bacterium
GCTGAAAAGCACGACGAATGCGGACTGTCCGTATTTTGTCATTCAAGGATATCTATCATCTCTTGAATTCAATCATCGGGCAGCCCTTGCTGTAATAATAAAAGTAATAAAAGAACTTGTTTGCAGACATGATTTTTCTCCCTCTCTTTGTGGTTTGGTCTTGGTTTATCTATGAAAAATAAAAAATCCGCAATTCTGTTATGCCCCAATGGCACGACGAATGCGGACTGACCGTATTTTTGTTGTTCCGAAAACCTGATCTTACTTCTCGGATTTCACAAAAGTCGGGCAGCCCATAGCAAAGTAATAATAATAAAACTTGTTCATAAACATGGCTACTCCTCCTTTGTGATTTATTGTGATACATTATACACCCATCTCGGAAATCTGTCAATAGGTTTTCTGAAAGTTATCGATGAAAATCGTATAAAAATTAGAAGTTAACAAGCGGTGGGCATTTCTGCTCACCGCTTTGTGTTCAGCCTGTGCGTACATCGTGCGTCGCAGGCTCTTTATTTGGTTTAAGTCACCCGACCGAGATAATGAGGCTTCACTCTTGCGCACTCAACGCATCCAACGCATAGCTCATGCCGTTTGCAGTTGATTCGTAAAAGCTATACTGTGCAAGCTCAGTTTCATCTAATTGCACTAATATCGTTGCTCCCTCGGCAAACGTACCATAGATATCGGCGTTACCATCCTCGTCGGTGGTGAGAGTGTACGACTTGGTCGCTTCTTCCGTTGCACCTGCAGGAGTGAAACCTGTCGTGATAACGGTCAGCGTTTGATTTGCCAGACCAACGATACGCAGGCGGCTGTAATTACGGATTGCGCCATCAAAGCTGATATTGAGTATTCCATCTGTGACACTGCAAGCTGCCAAGATATACTCCGTCATTCCAAGCTGCATACCGTACTTCAACTGAATGTTACCGTCTACAACATCATAGCAAGGTGCATACATTGCGCTAACGGTAGGTGTTTCATCTTCAAGGTACGAGAAGCTCACGTCCGTTGACCACACAGTACCGTCGTAGGTTAGCGTTCCATACTGTGTGCCGAAGCTTGGGGATATAAAGGTTACTATGATCTGATCGCCCACCTCCCAAGCCGTCTTGCCTTCTGCTTGAGTCCCGATTGCTCTGAGTTCTATTTCATTGTGCCAACCGTCACCGAAGGGACTATCGATATCACCCATTGATACTTCCACGATTGTAAGCACATCCTGCCCTACCTTAACATCAAAGGTGTACTCGCCGCCTTCTTCAAGTGTTACAGCTCCGGGATTTGCTATTTTAATTTGCACTTCTGCGTCACCAATATAGAACTTAAACATTCCGTCAGTATTGTACTCACCGGGCGCAACGTAAGCGGTGAACTGATTGTCGTTATGATAAGGAATTATCCAAGCATCGTACCGTCCTACAGAGGTGATAATAGGCAATCCGTCAGCATCTTTGAATATGCAATACATTGCATTGCTATATATTTCTGCGATAACAGGTGCATCCGGATCAAACTGAGATGCAATCGTATAATTCACCGTAATTTTTGCCATGCGGTGCTTCAGCTCGAACTCGATAACGTTGGTTGTAGGTGTGCCTACCCACCTTGCATTCATATGGTCAGCATCACGGAGCAATTCTGGTGTGCTTTGGTCACCGGGAATTGCAAAGTCATCCCAACCTAAACCCATGTTAGCAGGATAGCTGACAATCAATCGATGCTCACCTGTGCCATCCCAATAGAGAGTCTTATCAGGCGTCCAAGTGACCGTGCCATCCTCGGCAACTGTTGCTGTGAAACAATATTCCTCCCATTGATTGTCACGAGAAACACGGCAGAAGTAGAGTTCGTCGCCTGTTTTCCATTCGTAATCGTCCGCATCAAAGCTGACTACGATCTCCATCGCACCGCAAGAGGTACAAACGTGGTTTTCTATGGTGTGATTTTCGGTTCCGGTGACGCCGCAGACGGTGCAGGTAAAGCTATGGGTGCCGTCGCCGTTGTCGGTAGCAGTTTCATGTCGGCTATCCTTGTGGTCGCAAACGGCAAAAGTTGCGTTGACGATGACAGCGGATGCAGGCATAGTGAACTGATTATTCTCGACAACTATGGTGTTGCCGCTTGCATCGGTGACGGACAGGGTACCCAGCATATAGCCCTCGGCGGGAGATACATTCAGCGTGACGGTCTCGCCCTCAATGGCATATTCGTTAGCGGTAACGGTGCCGTTTTCAGAAGCATTGACAGTGACATAATAAGACTGTTTCACTTCGGCTCTGACTGCTTTACTCCATGTGATACCGCCATCGTTGGAGTATTGGTATTCAAGCCAACTTCCATCTCGCATGCTGCCCCAACCAACTTCAAAACCAGTGTTTAGGAAGTCTTCAAGCAGAAAATCATACTCTCCCACAAGTGAGTGATTTTCCTTTACCTTCAGAAGCGCATTATCTGATTCAAGATACTCCAAATTCTTGCCGGTAATATGAAACTTTGCATCTGCACCATAGTAATTGGGAGGAATAATCACCGTATAAGTATTGGTGCTTTCATCATAGGTATAGATTTCATCACTGATATAAATAAATCCTGTAAACGCAATTTCAGCACCGCAGATGCAGGTGTTGCCGCTACCAAAGTCATGGTTTTCGAGGTCGCCATATCCGTTTCCGCAGATCGTACATACTTTCTGTGCTACACAGGTTGCGGTGCCGCCCTTATGATCTTCAAGGATTGCTTTGCAACCGTAGTCACAAACGTGGTCATTATCCTCGGCGGAGTCAGCGTGTGTGCCGATATCCGTCTTTCCACACTCGCGGTCACAAATATGGTCGGTGTTTTCGTCTATATGATTGTTTACATCAATCGCACCATATGCCGTTCCACAAGCAGTACAAACTGCTTTTTCAGTGCAAGTAGCAGTACCGCCTGTGTGACTATCTCTTGCAGGTGTGGTTACCGTTCCGCATACGCTGCAAGTGATAGCGGTTAAGCAGTTGCCGTCATCTTCATTCGGAGTATGTCCGAGCTTTTCTCCGTCGGTTGCTCCGCAGACGGAACAGCTTCTCGCACTTTCGCAATCTGCCGCCATCCAATCGTGTTCCACGTTCTCACCGTCGGTAGCACCGCATCTTGAACAAGTGGATTGTACTTTGCAAAGATCAACGTCGGGCGATGTCCAATCGTGTCCGAGAGCTTCACCATCGGTTGCACCACAGACTTTACAAGTCTTGGGTGTGAGGCAGGTTGCATCATTCCAATCGTGGGTGATTGTTCTTTCTTCTCCGCACTCGTTACAGGTAACGTCGCAAGCGTTATCATATGCGTGGTCGCATTTCTTATCGCCACAAGCGGCGAGGGCTACGATCATTACGATCGAGAGTAGAATGAGTGTTAGTTTTTTCATAGTTTTCTCCTTTTCAATAGAGGGTTTATCTATACGTTCTGATCTTCGTGTGCTTCAGAACCTCATCGAGTGCGTGTTCGTTGGTTTCGGTCACGTATTGTTTGAAGTCCTCATAGACCTTGCGACCGATGGTGAGGTAATCCATAGCGAATACCTTTTTAATCTTCTTCTGTCTTGTTTCTTCGGGAACGCCCATCAAGAGCATGATCGAATTTAGTGCACCCTCGATTCTGCGCTCCAGCGTTGCCGAATGCTCGGTTCTTATAATGGTTGCATACTCGATGCCGGAAATAATGGCTTCGATCTCGGTGAACCTCTCGTCATCCCAACCCTCGGTGTATTCTGCGAACACCTGCTTGATCTTCTCGACGTCGTTGGCTCTGATAAGGTCAAGTGTCATCGGGTGAGAATAGGACTCTACGAGGAATTCGTTCATTTGAGGGATTTCCTCGTTGATTGCCGCAAGAGTTGTAATCTCCAAGCAGTAAGCCAAAAGCGAGCTTTTTCCTTCGTCGGCGGCACTCTCCATCTCTTTCCATTGATAGTCGATCATCATCTGAACGAGAACAGCAAGAAGGTGCTGCTTCGTCGGGAAGTAGTAGGTTAGATTGCCTGTTCCTACGTCCGCTTTCTCACATACTGCTTTCGGTGTTGTCTTTGAATATCCGATCTCAAAAAACAGATTGGATGCTCCCTTTATAATTGCCGCCTTCATCGGTGAAGGGCTTCTTTTTCTTGCCATTTGTATCGTTCTCCTTTATCGGTGTATTGCTACTAATTTGGATTGGTACAATTATAGCATACTTTTTTGAAAAATACAAGTGGTTTTACAAAAATAATTTGGATTGGTACAAATATTTTTCGACAAAAAAACGGCGGAGATTGCTCCCCGCCGCCGATGATTATTCTATGGTATGTATCACTGCCTTCGCTCTGATCCTATCAACGTATTCCGCAAGCTTTTCGGGATCGTATCCCGGTTTGTAGATTCTGTCGATATCGCATACCAACACGTCGCTGAATTCGTTTTGCTCGATACGAGCCATCATCCGGTTGAACACTTCCCTTTCTTCAAGGACTGAGCCAACCTCTTCAAAAAGCTCGTGATCGGAAATTTTGAGACTATCCTCGCAATAAGTGATGAGCTCATCTCTCTTTTTCTCCAAGATTTCAGGAGCATTCACACTGTATCGGTTGTAGATACTTAACGCAATCTCCTGCTGACAAGAGATTAAAGGAAATAAGATTTCGCTCCTCAAGATCATAAAGAATCTCAAGAGCTTGATTCCTATTTCTTACTCGTAACAGTGATATTAGCTCATCTATGGTACATAACCATTCGCCTGGGTAGATCGTATAATTGACACCGCTAAATCTGCGATGAGATGTCTTGAAATTTGCAAAGCAATTGAGAACGGCGTAGTGAAAAAGTCCTGCCCCTCCCTCCAATTTTATATTCCGTTCACCAAGCATCGTCTGTACAAGTTGCCTGTATATACGTGTACGTGGGTATTCAACAAGCTGTTTGATTTCTAATTGATATTCTATCGATCAATTCCTCCTTCCAGTTTAGTTTTATTGCACCTTGATACCGAGCCATTTCCTTCGCCCTTTTCTTGACCGAGTATTGCAGGTATGTGCTATGCACAATTTCATCCTTGGGCGGGCTCATATCATCGCACACTATCCAAAGATCCTGTATAACTCTCGGCACAAGGCTATTCAGTTGTGTGAAAGGTTCTGTTTTTCCCTTTCACCAACCAAAGACAAAGGCAACCTCGTGTTTTCTGCAAACTTTTCAAAAAAATTTTTGAGAAAATAAAAAAACGGTAAAACAACACAGAAAGCATTGTTTTACCGATAAATTTAGTTCATCAAGAAGATATGATTGATAGTTTTATCAAAATTATTCTTAAAATTTTTTATAACTACTTTAAATTTATAAGACTTTATGTTATAATACTGATACTAACATAACATAAGGTTGCGAGGTATCTATTATGAGAAACAAATCAAAGAAGCAATTTGTAATATATTCAAGAAAGTCCAAGTTCACCGGTAAAGGCGAAAGTATTGAAAACCAGATTGAAATGTGCCGTCAATATATCGCCACTCATTATAGTGAGGAAGAAGCGGAAGCCGCTCTTGTTTATGAAGATGAGGGATTTTCCGGTGGCAACCTCGAGCGACCTAAATTCAAGAAAATGATGAGCGATTCTCAGAAAATAGAATTTGCTGCAATCGTAGTATATCGTCTTGACCGTATCAGCCGTAATATCGGTGACTTCGCAAAGCTCATTGAAGATCTTGGCAATCGCCATATTGACTTTATTTCGATCCGTGAGCAATTCGATACTTCCTCCCCTATGGGACGCGCAATGATGTACATCGCATCTGTATTTTCTCAGTTGGAGCGCGAAACTATAGCCGAGCGTATCAGAGACAATATGCACGAGCTTTCCAAAACAGGTCGCTGGCTTGGAGGTAATACACCTACCGGATACGAGTCCGAAAGTATATCTAACGTAACCGTTGATGGAAAAACACGCAAGGCATGCAAACTCAAGATGATCCCGGACGAAATAAATTTGGTCAATCTCATTTTTGACACGTTTATGGAAACCGGTTCGCTTACCAAAACGGATGAATTTCTGATGAATGGACATTATAAAACCAAGCGTGGGAAAGCCTTCACTCGTTTTGCAATAAGGGCGATCTTGTCAAACCCCGTTTATATGATTGCCGATGAGGATGCTTATAATTACCTTGTTGAAAATGAAGTGGACCTCTTCTCCGATCGTGATGCGTTTGACGGAAAACATGGTATTATGGCGTATAATCGTACTCTTCAGCGCCCCGGAAAAGCAACTCAAGAAAAGCCTATGAATGAATGGATCGTTTCTGTCGGCAAGCACCAAGGTACTATTCCGGGTGCTAAGTGGGTTCAGGTTCAAAAACTGCTTGAGCTTAACAAATCTAAAAACTATCGCAAGCCGAGAAGCCATGTTGCTCTTCTTTCGGGTCTTCTTTACTGTGGAAAATGTGGCGACTATATGCGTCCTAAACTTTCTGAGCGCAAGACCGCATCCGGAGAAACTATTTACACGTATCTCTGTACGACAAAAGAAAGAAGTCGCAGCCACGTATGCAATATAAAAAATGCAAACGGAAACACCTTGGATGCCAAGGTGATCGAAACCATAAAGAGCTTCGGTAAACAAAGCGCTGATATGGCAAAACAAATCACGCAAACGAAAAAGCGTATCAGCGGCAACCGCGAAGGATATGAAGCTGAATTGGCAAAGCTTAGACTTCAAATTGAAGAAAACGAAAAAGACATTAAATCCCTCGTTGTTTCATTAGGAAGATCCGAGGGAAGCAATGCCGAAAAATACATTATTGAACAAATCGATGAATTGCACGAGAAGGGTGAGGCTTTGAGAAAACGCTTGTCCGAGCTCGAAGCGATCATCCAGCAGCATGACCTCGCCGACATCGAATTTGATATCATCCGTCAAATGCTTTCCAATATGGGTGATAACATAGATAATTACACTGTCGAACAGAAGCGCGCCGCAATAAGAACCTTTATACGCAAAATCGTTTGGGATGGTGAAAATGCACACCTCTATCTCTTCCACAATGATGGCGAATATGAATTCCCTGCTCCTCCCCACGGAAATGACGGAAATAACGACAATAACGACGATAATTCGAGTGAAAATTCGGACGCTAACTGCGAGCCGTTAGGTGAGGATAGCGAACGAGATACTTATGTCCTTCCGCGCAGAAAAAAAGCGGTCGGGCGAGATCTCGATACACGAGACCATCGACGTTGACCGCGACGGCAATCCCCTTTCCTACATCGACGTCATCAGCTCCGACGAAAACATTCCCGAGGAGATAGAGCGCAAAATAATGACGGGCAGGGCACTTGATTGCATCAAGACCGTACTGACATTGCGCGAGAGGCAGATCATAATTATGCGCTACGGTCTTTTCGGCACCGACGAGCTTACTCAAAGAGAGATCGCCGAAAAGCTTGGCATCTCTCGCTCCTACGTCTCGCGCATTGAAAAAAGCGCTCTTGAAAAGCTCAAGAGCGCTCTTGGTAGCTGAATATCAGCAATTAAATTCGAAAAGTGACTTTCTCTTCTTGTAGTAGAGGTGGTGGAAAAGTGCCAGGAGTCCGCCAACAGCCGCCATAGCAATTGCGATACCGATAACGATTCCGTAGTCGACCTCTTTAAATACCATACCGAAGTAGAGCCAGATAATAGCTGCGAAATACTCGCAGAATGCGAAGCAGAAGCCGGTCAAAAATCCGAATGCCTTCTTCTCAAAGTATGCGAGAGCATTTCTGGTGAGAAGTGCAAGAACCGCAACGGCTATCGAAATAGCACAAACAATAAAGTGTCTGATATGCATTCTGGGTGCAACGCCCTCAGCAAGATTGAGGAAGTTCAGCAAAAGCTTTGCCGCAAAGCTACCAACGTCACCGAGGATCTCAGCAACAGGTGCCAATCCAACCTTTTCAACAAGCGGAACAAGACCGAAAAGATCGCTTATTATTCCGTTGATGTTCATAGGTGTATAGAGACCTACGAGGAAGAACATTACCAGCGTTACAAGACACACTACGGCGCACATTGCTATGCATGCGTAGAAAAAGAAATAAATCAAAAATTTATGCCATAAGAGCGAGGGCTTGGCAAGAGAATTTGTTGCTTTCATTATCAAACTCCTTGAACAAATCATAATACATTGTTTATTATAAACCATTAAATGCATTTTGTCAAGGCTTTTGGATAAATTTGCACGTCAAAAATAAGTTTTCGTTAAAAGTGACCAAAAACCTTCTGCCGTTTTCTCTCTGTCAGCCGCGCCGCTTTCCCTTGAAAAAGACGGCAGAAAGGTAACCGAATATCAAAGCAGCGGAAATTCCTCCTGCAGCGGCGGTAAGACCGCCCGTCAAAGCGCCGAGAAGTCCTTGCTTATCGACCGCTTCCCTGACGCCCTCGCTGATAAGGAACCCGAATCCGGTCAGCGGAACCGTAGCGCCCGCGCCCGCGAAATCCACCAACGGCTTGTATAATCCGATAGCGCCAAGTATCACACCTGCTACCACGTAGCTGACAAGTATTCGCGCAGGGGTGAGCTTTGTTTTATCTATCAGCACCTGTGCGATGGCACATAGCGCGCCGCCTACCAAAAACGCGCGTATAATCTGTAAAATAACGTCCATTTTTCCTCCTTGATGTTTTTAAATCTTGATTTGTAGAACTGTTTGAAAGAGTGATATTCCGCCTATGGCGGAGTGATATTGTCGCTTACGCGACAGTGATATTAAAGCCTACGGCTTTAGTGATATTATATTCGCCTCCTAAACTTGCGCAGCAAATATAACTGCCGAAGGCAATA
>JBGVHJ010000113.1:0-3643 GCA_045122255.1 Eubacteriales bacterium
GGCCACGCAAGCCAAATGCCCGTCGATGCAAACGGTATAGACAAAGCCTTGGCAAGAACCACGCGCAGAATAAGATCGGTAAAGGTTGCTATCATAAACTTCTTCATCATGCCCGCGCCGCGCAGAACTCCGTCCGATACAAGTTTAAGCGATACAACAAAGTAAAACGGAGAGAGGATACGCAGAAACGTAATTCCCGTTGATAGTGCCGCTTCGCTTGGTGTATCAAGAAAGACATACACAAGATATTTGCCTGCGAACAGATACAGAAGTACAAGCGGAACACAAATGATCCATACCAGTTTTACACCTGCGCGGAAGCCCTCCTTTACGCGTTCCGGTTTCTCGGCTCCGAGGTTTTGGGCGGTGAAATTAGAGATGCCGTTTCCAAGCGTAGTCAGAGATGTAATCACAAGGTTATTCAGCTTTACCGAAGCCGCATATCCCGCCATTACGCCCGAACCAAAGCCGTTGATAATTCCTTGTATGATAACATTGCCGACCGAAATAAAGCTTTGTTGCAGAATGCTCGGAACGGCGATGACCGATATGTCTTTCAGAAGTAACCAAGAAAATACGGGGATTTTTCCCTCAGTTTTTATCCCTGCAAAGCGTTTGAACACACACATCACCGCAAGAATGCAACTGATTCCTTGACAGATAAATGTTGCCCACGCAACTCCCGCAACGCCCATATCAAAGGCGGTCACAAACAGAATATCCATAAAGATATTTGCCGTTGACGAACAAGCAAGGAATATAAAGGGAGTTCTTGAATCACCAAGTGCGGAGAAAATCCCCGTTGCTACGTTATAGAACAGAACAAACGGCAAGCCCCATATATAAATTTTCAGATAGAGCCACGAATCCGCAAATACATTTGAGGGTGTATGGATCAGATGCAAAAGAGGCTTACCAAGCAAAAGCCCTGCAATCATCAATACGGCACATAGGACGCTACTTGCAATCAAAGTTGTATATACTGCCGTCTTTAAGTCTTTGTACTGCTTTGCGCCAAATAATCTTGAAACAATGACCGAGCACCCGATGTTACAACCGAATCCAAAAGCTATGAATATCAGCGTAATCTCATAACTGTTGCCGACAGCGGCAAGTGCATCCTCTCCAACGAACTTTCCCGCAACGAAGCTATCCGCTATATTGTAAAGTTGTTGAAAGATAATGCTGCCAAACAAAGGTAAGCAAAATTTCCATAATACTATTGACGGTTTTCCAACCGTTAGATCCTTATTCATTTTCGCTCACCTCATTTTTCTCTCCGAATTGTGGAAATGAGAATATAGCCGCCGTGTATGACAGATATGCTCCTACCACATACAGAGCAAATGTCCACTCCACGGGAGCTATAACCGCCTTCCCGATTGCACCTAAAATAAAACCGACACCAAACGTAATGACGATGGCTCGGTCGAGCTTCAAATGTACCGATTTTTGCCTTGCAAATCTGACGATCATTACCGCCATCCCTACACAAAGACAACACAGCATAATAGCTTCAAACAAGTTTTCCATACAGTCCTCCTTAAAATTCACAAATTTGTTGCTTGACAAATCCTTTCTCAACAATTATAATACTGTTACGGATATATGTAAACTGTATATTTGAAATATCGCTTATATCAATTTGATATGGAGAAACAAGTATGAACATTAGCTATGACTATTATCGAATTTTTTACTATGTAGCAAAATACGGCAGCTTCACGCAAGCCGCCAATATGCTTCTGAATAACCAGCCAAACATAACCCGTGCTATGAAAGCCTTGGAATCGGAGCTTGGTTGCACGCTGTTTTTACGGACGAATAAAGGCGTAACCCTGACACCCGAAGGCGAAGCATTATATGCTCATATCTCTTTAGCTTTTGAGCATATACAGACAGGCGAAGAAGAAATATCCGCCAACAAGGGCTTGCAAAAAGGCATCGTATCCATAGGTGCAACAGAAATTTCGCTGAGGTGTTTTCTGTTACCGATATTGAACGACTATCGCAAGAAATATCCGGGCATACGTATCAAGATATCCAATTTGTCAACGCCGCAGGCATTATCAGCACTCAAAAACGGTCTTGTAGATTTCGCTGTCGTTACAACGCCTACGGAAAGAAACACCGAACTTCACGAGGTTAAGGTGAAAGACTTTCGGGAAGTTGCCATCTGCGGAGAGATCTTACAAAGTAAACTCGGCGGTATGACCTTCGCATTAAAGGATTTGATACAATATCCTATCGTATCTTTGGAAAAAGGTCGTTCTACCCACACCTTTTATACTGAGCTTTTTGCAAAGCGCGGCGTGAGTTTTTCACCCGATATTGAGGCGGCAACGGCAGATCAGATCATACCTATTGTAAAACACAATCTCGGCATTGGATTTGTTCCAGAACAATTCTTGTATGACGAGCCGAACGGAATATATATGTTAAATCTTAAAGACCAAATTCCTACAAGGGAGATATGTGTGGTTACAAGGAAAGGACACTCACCAAGCCTTGCTGCAAGGCGGCTTGGTAAGATGATGTTGGAAGCGTAATATTAAAATTGGCGGCAAGAATTTTCATCCTTGCCGCCATAGGTTTATTCAGTTAGTGTTTCAATGGCAATTTGCATACCGAGCTTGAAAGCATATGTAAAGATTGCTTCTTCGGCATAACTTGCATATTCGCTCCAACAATCGTCGAACTTTTCAAAGATTTCCTTCTGCTCATCGGTCATTGTTTTGAGTAGGTCATCGTGATGGCGCGCCATATACTCCATCAACTGCTTCATTTCGGAAGAGTTATTGCGACTATCGGTTTGAGGACAGATGTTTCCACGCCACAGTTCTTGCAGGATTGACATCATACGTAGATCACCTCCCGCAAAACGATTTCTTCCGCGCTCGCCTTGATATTGTTCATCTCGGCACCCCAACGAAGCATATCGCGAGCTTTCAAATTCTCGTCAATACCTCTTTCGGCAGCGAGTCGGGTGAAGATGCTTTCAAGCATTTCATTTGCTTCAAGGTCGATTTCGTGCAACCGAGCGTTTAACTTGCCCTCGGTCAAAAGTGTGATGTGCCTTCCGCGACGGTGATTTTTAATATAGTCAAGATAAAACTGCCCGTACTTGCCAATTTGATAATTGGTTTGTTCGGGCAGTTCTATTTCCGGAATAAGACGCCCGTTTTCCTCACGATAGGTTCCACCAAGTTTTTCGTACAATGTTTTCATTACAGTATCTCCATTCAAATTATTATTTGCGATATACTGTATCGATTGTCTTTACCACTTGTTTTTGAAACCTTCGTTACGGCGCGTCAGCTAAAGCGCAAGACGCTTTTTTTAATCTGCGATACCGTACTTAACTTTGATCCTATCCATCTTTTCAAGCATCGGTTCTGCGGCGATCATAAGGAAGATGACCGTGCCAAAGCCGTGGATGAGATCCATGGGGAGTCCGGTTACGTAGCAGGCGAGGATGGTCTCCCATTTAAGTGTTTTACTTGACATCATCATAGCGGCGGCGGGATTCATAATGCCACCATAGATAATGACTGCCGTGAATGCACCGAACACGGCAAGGGACGCTCTCGTGCGGCGGAGCCAACCCTTTTTGAACAGAACACCAGCAAGAAAGCCGATGATA
>JBGVHJ010000114.1:0-3100 GCA_045122255.1 Eubacteriales bacterium
AGCTGTCAGCGAAGCTGACTGAGGGATTGTTTTGCTGTGAAATGTTACTTTTACAATCCCTCCGTCTCGCTACGCGATCCACCTCCCTTTACACAAGGGAGGCTTTCGTTAGCAATCGTCTCACCGATAAACTGCAATTTAACATTAAAGAGGAACAAAAATGAAATTTGATTTTTTTGACAGATATACCGCAGGCGCATACTCTCTTGACGTGGGCGGTGGCTGCACAAGATACGTGATCGAGGGCAAGAGAAGGTCGGATTTTGACGGTTTGTTATGCGATGCCGAGAATGACGGTGCTATATCTTTACAAAAGAGAGCGATCGGTGAGAACCTTTTTGCCACTCTTCGATTTGAGGACGGTCTTGCTTCGCTTGCATATTTTAATTACAATCACACCCTTTGCATCGTCACCGATCCCCTCGGAAGCAGAGCAGAGCCGCCTCTTGAAGCCGTTGGATGCGAGAGACTGACTGCTCCCAAGGTCTGCTTTCTCGATCTTCATTCGCCCGAGGCTTCGACTGAGGGCAACGGGCTTTGCATGGTCTATATTCTGTCGGACGGCTCGTTTATCGTGTACGACGGCGGCTATTACGACGACGGCGAGGGACTTATCGCATTTCTCGAATCCCACAACGCTCGCGCCGAAAAGCCGAGAATTGCCGCTTGGGTATTGACGCACTCTCACGGAGATCATTATTTTGCCATGAAGCGCATTGCCGAGAGGTATGCGGACAGCGTGACCGTTGAGAATTTTATCGTTAACGCGAGAGACCGAGCTCACGAATTCGAGCAATTTGATCCTTATCTCGGCATGCATTTTGAATCGGTCGATCTGCCGAGATTTGAAGGCGCGAGGCTAATAAGACCCCACACGGGTCAGCTGCTTCATTTCCGTGATGCCGCTATTGAGATCCTTTGCACTCAGGAGGAGATATTGCCGAGCCGCTTCCGTTGGCTCAACGAGACGAGCATTGTCAGCCGCGTTTATCTCGGAGGGAAGAGCACTCTGATGCCTGCCGATGCCGAGCTTGGCATTGACGTGCTTATTCCGACGGTGTACGGCGATGCGCTGAAGAGTGATTTTCTGCAGGAGACTCACCACGGCTTTTCGGGAGGAAGCTACGTTTTCTACGAGCTTGCCCGTCCCGATGTGGCTTTTTGGACCTGCGCGGCGGCAAAATTTGAAAAATTCTGCCATCCGAGCTACAACAACGGATACAATCACTTCCTTAGAAGCATTGCAAAGAGGAACTATCACTACGGAGAGGGCGACGTGGTCATAGAGCTTTAAAAAAGCTTTGAAAATCTTCAAAAAGCTATTGAAAACAAAAGAAAAAAGTGATATACTTAAGAAAATTCCCTTATGAAAGGATAATATATGAAAACAAGAATAGGAATCTTCGGCTACGGCAATCTCGGTCGCGGTGTTGAGAACGCTATCGCGCAAAACGGCGATATGGAGCTTGTTGCGGTTTTTACAAGACGTGATCCCGAGACCTTGAAGATAAAGACATCCGGTGCGAGCGTGCTTGCCGCAAACGAGGTTGAAAAATACAAGGACGATATAGACGTTATGATAATCTGCGGCGGTAGTGCCACCGATCTGCCTGAGCAGACCCCCGCGCTTGCGAAGCATTTCAACGTTATCGACAGCTTTGACACTCACGCGCGCATTCCCGAGCATTTTGCCCGTGTTGATGCCGCGGCGAAGGAGGGCGGAAGGGTCGCTATGATCTCGGTGGGCTGGGATCCCGGAATGTTTTCCGTCAACCGACTTATGGCAGGCGCGATACTTCCCGACGGCAAGGATTATACCTTTTGGGGCAAGGGCGTAAGCCAGGGTCACTCGGATGCTATCCGACGCGTTGAGGGTGTGCTTGACGGCAAGCAGTATACCATACCCGTGGAGGCGGCTCTTGATGCCGTCAGAAGCGGAAGCTGCCCCCAGCTTACCACGAGAGAAAAGCATATCAGAGAGTGCTTCGTGGTTGCGGCTGAGGGAGCGGACAAGGCGAGGATCGAAAAAGAGATCAAGGAAATGCCCAACTACTTTGCGGACTACGATACCACGGTGCATTTCATTTCTATGGAGGAGCTTAGGCGCGATCACGCGGGAATTCCTCACGGAGGCTTCGTGATAAGAACCGGAAAGACGGGTGCTGAGCTTGAAAACAATCACGTTATTGAATACAGCCTCAAGCTCGACTCCAACCCCGAGTTTACCGCTTCTGTCATAGTGGCGTACACTCGCGCGGTGGCAAGAATGGCGCGAGAGGGAAGCGTTGGCTGCAAGACGGTATTTGACGTGCCCCCGGCATATCTGTCGGCGAGGTCTTATGAGGAGATAATTGCGAGCTTATTGTGATAAATTGGTGTTTAGCGAGGGAGTTTACGATATACTCGATTGTAGGGGCGACCATTGGTCGCCCGCCGAAAGCGGTTTAAAATCAACGTATGCGGACCGCCGAGGACGTCGGTCCCTACAATGTGTTGAATGTGGATTACCTTACAGTAGAAGGATTTGTAATCGATTTATTTGTAGGGACCGGCGTCCACGACGGTCCGTGAATGAACGATTTAAACAGATTAAACGGCGGCACCAAGGCACCGCCCTACGGTTTTAGGGTGTCGTTTAACCCACCAACAAATCAAAATTTGAAATAAAAAGGTGAGATAAATTGGTGTTTAACGGGATGATGTCTTATAAAAAGGTGCATCCTCACCCACCGCGCGGCGGTCCCCCCTCCCCTGCCTTGGGGAGGGCTTAGGTTTAACTACGCCGCACCCTCAACTGTAGCCTTGAAACCTTTTCACGGCTACAAAATCGCTATCGGTCACGCTTTGCGTTAGCCTTCCCCAAGGCAGGGGAAGGGGGACCGCGAAGCGGTGGATGAGGATGCACCATTTAGTTTTACAACAGTTCGATAAATCAAAATTTGAAATAAAAAAGTGAGATAAATTGCGATTTATGGGTGTGACGATTGACAACGAAAGCCTCCCTTGTGTAAAGGGAGGTGGATCGCGTAGCGAGACGGAGGGATTGTAAAAGTAACATTTCACAGCAAAACAATCCCTCAGTCAGCTTCGCTGACAGCTC
>JBGVHJ010000115.1:0-2873 GCA_045122255.1 Eubacteriales bacterium
AGCTGTCAGCGAAGCTGACTGAGGGATTGTTTTGCTGTGAAATGTTACTTTTACAATCCCTCCGTCTCGCTACGCGATCCACCTCCCTTTACACAAGGGAGGCTTTCGTTAGCAATCGTCTCACCGATAAACACCAATTTACCAATAAAAAAAGAGAAAACCGCAACGCGGTTTTCTCCAAAATATTTATTTTTCATCGTCGTCTTCTCTCTTAGCGCGGTTGAGAACGGTAACGTCGTCGCGCTTATAAAGAGCAGGGGGCGAATCGGGCTTGTCCTTGAGCTTGACCTTAATAGTGCCGGCAAGAGCGTTGGATTCGGTAACTACGCCCACGCCGTCGGGGGTCTTGACGGTAGAATCGACCGAGGGAGTCTTTGCGCCCTCCTCGCGGTAGGTCTGATACTCGTACTGGAGACAGCACATAAGTCTGCCGCAGCATCCCGAGATCTTACCCGAATTCAAGGAAAGATTCTGCTCCTTTGCCATCTTTATCGATACCTGAACGAAATCGGAAAGGAAGGTAGCGCAGCAAAGGGGACGACCGCAGGCGCCAAGACCGCCCATGATCTTTGCCTCGTCGCGTATACCTATCTGACGGAGCTCTATTCTGGTTCTGAAAACGCTTGCAAGATCCTTTACAAGCTCTCGGAAGTCTACACGGTTCGCAGAGGTGAAGTAGAAGAGAAGCTTGGAGTTATCGAAGGAATACTGAGCCTCGATAAGCTTCATATCAAGCTCGTGCTTGGCGATCTTTTCCTGGCAGATGGCAAAAGCCTCCTCTTCCTTTTCCTTGTTTGCCGCATTGCGCTCCACGTCGGCATCGGTTGCAACGCGGATGACCTGTCGAAGGGGAAGCACGAGAGCTGTCTCCTTGACCTCCTTGTCGCCAAAGGCGACCTCGCCGAATTCCTGACCTCTTGCGGTATCTACTATAACGTAGGAATTATTTTTGATCTTAAGCTCGCCGGGATCGAAATAATATACCTTTCCGCCGGGCTTGAAGCGTACACCGGTAACGTGCACTCTGGGGGTGTTGTCCTCTATCTCGACGATCTCGTCCTCAATGGAGACTATGACCTCGGGGGTCTCGTCGGCTACGCTTTCGGCTTCAAAGGGAACAAACTCTACCTCTTCTTCGCTTTCGGTGAGAGCTATGTTATCAGCATTTTTGACATTTTCAGCGCCATCGTTATGCTTTCTGTCGCGGTTGCGGCGATTTCTGTTACGGTCGCGGCGATGGTTGTTGTTGTGACGGTTTTCACCTCTTTCACCACCCTGAGGCGTATTTTCATTATGGGGCTCAACCGATTCCTTTACGGAAGGCTCTGTGCTCTGAACGGCATCAAGACGCGCCTCCTGATTATTGTTTTCGCCCTCGTTCTTTTTCTTGATGTAAAAGGGCTTTCTTCTGTGATGCTTGTTACGGTTTCCACCGTTGCCGCCCTGATTGGCGGGCTTTGTATTCTGGTCCATAAGTTACCAACCTTTTGTATTTGTTTTATTGTGTAGTGATTTTGTCAGATTATGCCTGCCCTCTGCATCATAGCGGTAAGGGCGAGACGCACGTTTGCACCTGCATCCAGATCATCAAGCGCGGTGATCAGCGAATCGTGGTAGGATAGCAGAGCGGATAGAGTAAAGCGAGAGGCTATCTCCTGAGCCTCGTCTCTGTCCTCGAAGAAGCAGAGAGGCGCGATGTCGCACTTTTTGAGAAGAATAAGATCGCGGAGCGCGTACTGTAAAAGCGATATTCTGCTTTTGACCTCCTGGCGCTTGGTTCCAAGATCCTTAATGGCTTCAAATGCCGCAGATCGGCGAGAACCTGAAAGCAGGAATATCAGCTCTCTCGCATCGCTTCTGCATTCAAAGATCTGATTTCTTTTTTTGGGGTCGAGAAGCTCGAGAGCGTATCCGATAGAGCCCTGAGACACCGCCAGAAGAGCCTTCCAATCCTTTTCGCTTTCATCCTTCAGCGCCGCGGCGCGGTTGTCGTGGGAGAGAAGATATTTTTCGATCTCACTGGTCTCGATCCTGTGCGTTCTCAACGTGGGAGCGCGGGAGCGGACGGTCTCAAGAAGATCGGCAGAGTTTTCGCAGAGCAGGAAAAAGAGGATGTACTCGGGCGGCTCCTCGAGGGAGAGCAGAAAAGCGTTCTGCGCCTGAGCGGTCATAAGATCTGCGTTTTCTATAATGTAGACCTTTACCGAGAGATCGTTGGGCGCGGTGTACATATCGTTTTTCAGATCTCGAATAGTTTCAACGCCCATTGTTGCGCGGTCTTCCTCAAGTCCAATGATTATGACGTCGGGGGATTTGCCTTCGAGTATCTTGCGGCAGGAGGGGCAGACACCGCAGGGAAGAGCAGCTGCAGAGCTGTTGCCGAAAAGGTCGTAGCCGTCAAGCTTTTCGCGCCTTTCGCATTCTATCGCCGCCGCCACCTGAAGCGCAACGGTGTGCCGTCCGCTTCCGCGAGGTCCCTCCAGAACGTACGCGTGGGAGAGGTGATTTTCGGTTACGTCGCGCGACAGTCGCTTTTTAAGCGGCTCATTGCCGACGATATTCGGAAAAAATCCGTCTGTCATACAGTCTTCCCTCCAATTCGCGTTTTTGCAATAATACATCACTATATTGTATCATAAAAATACGCGCTTGTCAATATTTAGTTTTGGAAAAGAGCCGATGTTTCAAATTTTGATTTAACGGTTAGTTGAGCGTTGTCAATTGGGAGTTTTGCTCAAGCCTTTCCAAAGGCTTGTCGGAGCCGCCGCGATCGGCGGTCGCGCTCGCAAGCGCGAAACTCCTTTATCCTTCCTAAGCGCCACCGAAGGGTGAATGCCAAGCCAAGGGCTTGGCAGAGGGGAACCGCACAAGTG
>JBGVHJ010000116.1:0-2431 GCA_045122255.1 Eubacteriales bacterium
AGCTGTCAGCGAAGCTGACTGAGGGATTGTTTTGCTGTGAAATGTTACTTTTACAATCCCTCCGTCTCGCTACGCGATCCACCTCCCTTTACACAAGGGAGGCTTTCGTTAGCAATCGTCTCACCGATAAACACCAATTTAAACGAAAAAAGGGCGGATTTCCGCCCTTTTGTTATTTCAATCTCAAAAAATATTCTCTCATTTTTTCGGCTCTTGAGTATATCTCGCTCAAGATCGCGTCTCTGTCATTGTCCTTGGCATCGAGAGACTGGTGATGCGCTTCAAGCACCATTTCACCCTTATAACCGATATCGTGGAGCACGTCGAGAAATTCCTTCCAATCGATGCTGCCGTCTCTGGGAAGCAGGTGGTCGTCTCTGTAATGCCCGTTGTTATCCTGAATGTGAAGCGACACGGGTGCTATCTCGCATTTTAACAGCTCGCGGCAGGAAATATCGTGAGCGTTGGCGTGTCCGGTATCGTAGCACCATCCAAAATAGTTTGAATTAACTTCCTTGACAAGAGCCGATATCGCTGTTGCCTTTATAGAAGAGCCCCAAAGCAGATTTTCGGAAAGAATGGTAACATCTCTCTTTTCCGCATATTCGAGCAGAGGCTTTATAAGCTCTGCGTTGACCTTGACAAATTCCTCGTCATCGTAAATAAAGCTTCCGTCAGCCTTCTTGAAATAAGGGTGAACTACGCAATATTTTGCTCCGAGGACCTTTGCAACGTCAAAGCAGCGGAATATGCGAAAGTCTCTTGTGGTCGCGTCACCCCACGCGTGGGAATGGGTATATCTGACTCCGTTTTTCTCGCCAAGCTCTCTGAGCCCGTTTGCCCAACTCTCCCACCCGTCGGAGCTGAAGGGGCAATCGGTGTTTTCTGCGGTGTAATCCATCGCGAGATCAAGATGCTTAAAGCCTGCGTCCGAAAGCCTCAAAAGCGCCTTTTCGGGAGCGTAATTCTTGGGAAAAACGCTGGTTGTGGTTACGATATTCATAATTATCCTCGGTCAGTTTTTGTGAGCGCGTTTACGGTATATCTTTTAACTCGCGCCGCAGGCTTTACGGGCTTCAGCCTCTGAAGCTTGCCATAGGTCAGAATTCCGGTGTTTTTATCCACCTTGCCGTATTTTTTCAGCTTTTTCAGCTTTGCGCTGTCATATTTTTTTCTCAACTTGTTGAGATTAGCCAAAGCAATAGCAACTCTTTCGGCGGTGTCGAGAACGGAATAGACCGTGCCGAAAAAGCCGCGATTTTGCTTTTGCTTTTTTACTTCGGTGCATTCGTAAAGCTTGCCGTTGTAAGAGACGATTATCTTTTCGGGCTTTTTCATGCCTTACTCTCCCTATCCTTTAAAATAAGCGACTTGAGAGCTTCAACGCCGATGCGGATAGCACCGGTAGTGTCGTGCTGCTCGTCAGAGTCGGTGTCGAGACCCGCGTTTGCGCGCTCCTGATTCCATACCACGGTGAAGACCGAGCCGCAACGTACGCGCAGATAGCTTCCAACGGTGAAAAGCGTGCCCGATTCCATCTCACTTGCCAGAACGCCGAGACGCTTCCAAGCCTCCCACTTTTCGGTGAGATCGCTTGCCGTGGGCATTCTGAGAGGGGAGTGCTGACCGTAGAAGGAGTCCTTAGCCTGAACCACGCCGGTATGGTTGGTTATATTCAAGGCGTTAGCCGCCTCGCGAAGCGCAAACATAACGTCGGGGTCGCTGACTGCAGGGAATTCAATAGGAGCGTATTCCCTCGAGGTTCCGTCCTGACGTACCGCGCCGCTTGCGATAACGGCATCGCCCGACTTGACCTTAAGATCGATACCGCCGCAGGTTCCAACGCGAATGAAGGTGTGCGCGCCGCAGGAAACCAGCTCTTCGATAGCGATAGCCGCAGAGGGACCGCCGATACCCGTGGAGCAAACGGTTACGGTCTCGCCGCAGATTTTGCCGTTCCAGATGCAGTATTCTCTGTTTGTGGAGACGTGGTAGGGCTCGTCGAAGTAAGCCGCGATCTTCTCGCATCTGCCGGGATCACCGGGGAGAATGCAATATTTGCCGATCTGGTCGGCAGAAACGTTTATATGATACTGTTTTTCGTGAGAAGAAAGCATTTTTGACCTCCGTAAATCGAAATTTTGCTTATATATTATCAGTATATCACAATTATCACCAAAAATCAAGAGAAATTTGCATAAAACCGAGATCCTTACAGATAATAAATAAAAAATGATCAATATTTCGTCAAAAGAAGTTGTTTTTTGAATTTTGATTTGTCGGTTAGTTGAGCGAGGCAGATTTGCGCGGTAAGGCTCCCTTGTGTAAAGGGAGCTGTCAGCGAAGCTGACTGAGGGATTGTTTTGCTGTGAAATGTTACTTTTACAATCCCTCCGTCTCGCTACGCGATCCACCTCCCTTTACACAAGGG
>JBGVHJ010000117.1:0-42399 GCA_045122255.1 Eubacteriales bacterium
TATGGCTTCTTGACTGATGTCCAAGAAGTGCATCTACACCCCAGCCGCCATCAAGAAAGACTTTAATCTCCGCATCTATTGCGAATTGAAGAATCTGTCTTACATCTGTTATATTGACCATCTTATCATCCTCACAAATTCAAGTTTACCTATTAGTTGTATTATACCATAAAAATGGTGAAAAGTAAATAGGACGGCTCAATTTTTACAAATTGAACCGCCCTATAAAACACAAAAAGCTCTGCCAAGCAGAGCTTTTTGTATATAGAAGTAATTCCCAAAAGAAATTATCTCTTGGAGAACTGAGGAGCGCGTCTTGCACCCTTGAGTCCGTACTTCTTTCTTTCCTTCATACGAGGGTCTCTGGTGAGGAATCCTGCAGCCTTGAGAGCGGGACGGTAGTTCTCATCAGCGGTGATGAGAGCACGAGCTACGCCGTGACGGATAGCGCCTGCCTGACCGGAGATACCGCCACCGTTTACGTTAGCAACGATGTCGAACTTGCCGGTAGTGCCGGTTACGCCGAAGGGCTGGTTGATGATGAGCTTGAGGGTCTCGAGACCGAAGTACTCATCGATGTCCTTACCGTTAATGGTGATCTGACCGTTACCGGGATATACTCTTACACGAGCAACGGACTTCTTTCTTCTACCAGTGCCGTAGAAGTAGGGCTTTGCACTTGTATACATAGGTTTACGTCCTTCCTTTCCTTAAATTAAAACTCGTAGGTCTCGGGCTTCTGAGCCTCATGCTTGTGAGCCTCACCGGAGTAAACCTTAAGTCTGGTAGCTGCTGCTCTACCGAGAGTGTTGTGGGGGAGCATACCCTTTACAGCTGCTTCCATTGCGAACTCAGGCTTTTCAGCCATGAGCTTCTTGTACTGAATGCTCTTGAGACCGCCGATGTAGCCGGAGTGTCTCTGATAGTATTTCTGCTCAAGCTTCTTACCGGTAAGCACTGCCTTATCAGCGTTTACGATAATTACGAAGTTGCCGCAGTCAACGTGGGGTGTGAATTCGGGAGCGTTCTTTCCGCGGAGAAGGTCTGCAGCGACAACAGCGGTTCTACCCATGGGCTTACCTGCTGCATCGATTACGTACCACTTGCGGACAACTGCTTCTTTTTTCTGCATAAAAGTAGACATTTTGTTATCCTCCAAAAAGTGTTCATTTTTTTAACCTTGAGTATTATATCACAAGGTATTTAGTTTGTCAATACCTTTTTTAAAAATTTTTTCGAAATTTTGATTTAGCATTTACAAAGCTCTCGTTTTCTCTCTTTTTCTCGTTTTTTCATTATATTTGCTTTGAAATGATTTTAAAAATTTTTTTGAAATTTTTTCTTATAGTTATAAAAAAGGGTATCGCCGTCATATTTATTACTGTAATTTCAAAAAATCGGAGGTACAATCATTCATGAACACATACAGACCCGAGGGGCTTATCGGTAATTATCAACGTATCAGTGAGTTTTTATATTCAGGTATTTCAGGGCTCGAAAAGGCTATGGCATCAGGAACAATACTGGAGAGCAAGGTGCTTCTATGCGATTCCGAGATGAATCTGCACGTGGATCTTCACGGTATTATAGGAATAATTCCCCGCGATGAGGTTTGCTATAGCATATCCGACGAAGAAACAAAGGATATCGCGATCATCACAAGAGTAGGTAAATCGGTATGCTTTAAGGTCACGTCTATAGAGCTTATCGGCGGAAAACCTACGGTTTATCTTTCAAGAAGGGCAGCGCAGATCGATTGCTACAATAATTATATCAGAGATATGATCCCTGGCGACATTATCGAATCAAGAGTTACGCATCTTGAACCATTCGGCGCATTTGTTGACGTAGGATGCGGTTTGATAGCTCTTTTACCTGTTGACTGCATATCAGTGTCAAGATTTTCGCACCCCAAGGACCGATTGAAAAACGGCGAAGTTATTCATACCGTATTGAAAAGCTTTGACAGAGAAAGCGGCAGGATATTCGTTTCCCTTAGAGAGTTATTGGGTACTTGGGAAGAAAATGTGGCGAATTTCACACCCGGACAGACGGTTTCGGGAATTATCCGAAGCATTGAGAGCTACGGCATTTTCGTTGAGCTCACCCCTAATCTTGCGGGACTCGCAGAGCTTAAGGACGGTATACCTGCCAATGCTTTTACAAGCAATCGAAGAGCCGCGGTATACATAAAAAGCATCATACCCGAGCGAATGAAGATCAAGCTTGTACTTATAGATGCGTTTGAAGATGATTTTGATAATTCAGGCATCAAATACTATTTTGATTACGAAAATCAAAAACATATCGATCGCTGGATATATTCTCCAAAATGCTGTAAAAGGACGGTAGAAACTGTTTTTGACGCTGAGTAGCAAAAAGTCAAGGTGTGGATAACTTAATTTTATTTTTAAATTAAGCTATTATAAGTATTGACAAAATAAATAATTATGTTATAATTAATATGGTAAACTTGCACCAAACAAGATACTTATTAAAAGAAAGGAATGTTTTAAAATGAAAAATCATTTTAAAATCATCGCTTTGATCCTTGCACTCTTTATGCTGTGCTCAGTATTTGTTGCATGTGATTTAGGCGATGAAAACGAAAACGGCAACGAGGATAACTCTGAATCAGTTGAAGAGGCTATTCCTGAAACCGTTCAGAAAAACAATTACAACGCAGAGTTCTATCTCTCTATCCTTCCCGACTGTAATCCGATGGATTCGTACTGGGTTGAGAAGAGCGAGGGCGACGCAATGTCTGAGGCTCTTTATGCCCGTCAGCAAAAGATCTACAATTATATCGGTGTCGAGATCCTCGGTAAATCTGCAGGCTCGTACAGAAACTACGTTCAGGATTTCAAGACGGCAGTCAAGAACAAGGACGGCTCTGTTGATACTCTGCTTACTCACGTAAACACCGGTGTTGCCGGCTTTGTTTCGGAAATGTATATCCAGAATCTTGAAAAGGTCCCCGGAATCGACCTCAATCAGGATTATTGGAACAGAGATTTTATGGATGCTATAGCTATCGGAGATAATTATTATCTCGGCTTTAGTAACTTCAATATTCTTTATACCTACGTAATAGCCTTCAACAAAGAAATGATGGAGCAGTATGCCGGATCTATGTCGAAGAGTGTTTATCAGCTTGTAAACGATTATGAGTGGACTCTTGACCAGATGCTGGGTCTTGCTCAGCTTGTTTCCTCTGACCGTACCAGTGACGGTAAAACTGAAGACGACACCTTCGGTCTCACCGGTCAGCAGTGGGTTCCGTGGATCGGCTTCTTCCACGCCTCTAACATCAATCTTGTTGAAATGAACCAAAAGGGTGAGTACGCAATTGCTGTAATGAATGACGTTAACAGTGAGAAATCCAATCAGCTTATCTCTAAGCTGAAGGAATTCTCCGCATCTAAGTACGGTTTCTTTGAATTCCCCGTAGGAGGTGCTATCAGCGTTTCTCGTGTTCCTCTCACCACCGGAAGAACTCTGATGCAGCTCACCTCCACATATTCACTTGAAAGCATGCTTCAGTATAACATAACCTTTGGAGTACTTCCCTATCCCATGTACGACACCAACCAGAAGGACGTTGGTTACCGTTCTCTCCAGTGGGGCGGATACATAGCAGTTCCTAACTACCTTTCCAATCCTCAGATGGCAGGTGAGACCCTCGAGCTTCTCGCATTCTACAGCGATGAGGTTATGGTCACCTTCTATGAGAAGATGCTCGGTAAGCAGGTAGCAGACGTTCCGGACGACAGAAAGATGCTTGACATTGTTTGGGATAGCATTTGTACTGATTTCGGTCAGACATACGCGGATGAGTGCCCTGATATCATGTACTATCTTCCTAAAGTTACCTGGCCCGGCGCTGATGGAAAAGAGGCTTCTTCTTACCTCGCAGGCTTTGAGCGCGGAAGTAACCGTACTCTCAATCAGTTTGTAAAGCTTGTTCAGAAAAAGAGCAACATAAATTAAGTTTAATTACAATCCCCGCCCGTCGGGGATTGTAATTTTTTATGCTTGGATTTGAAAAATACATATTGACATTGACACGAACGTATGGTATAATAATAATTGTACAAATATAATTTTTTGTAATATTTATGAAAGGAAATGAAAGAATGAAAAAGTATTTCAAGCTTTTAGCTGCCCTTCTTGCCATTCTTATGCTCGCTTCTGCTTTTGTCGCTTGTAACTTTAGCGGTGATGAGATCGAAGATGGCGAAGAGGAAAGCAGCACACCTCCGGAGGTAATTCCTCCAACAGTCGAAAAGAACAAGTATAATGCCGAGTTCTATCTCTCTATTCTTCCCGATACCAACCCCCCGGATTTTTATTGGGTTGAAAAGAGCGAGGGAGATGCCATGTCCGAGGCAGTATATGCCCGTCAGGAAGATGTCCGTAAATGGATAGGTGTTGAGATTCTCGGTAAGGAGGTTAGTGGACACACTACCTACACTGAGGGCTTCAAGACTTCCGTTAAGAACAAGGACGGCTCTGTTGACACTCTTATGACTCACGTTCACTCCGGCGTTGCTGGTCTCGTTTCTGAGATGTATCTCCAGGATCTCAGCGAGCTTCCCGGTGTAGATCTCGACCAGGATTACTGGAACAGAGAGTTTATGGATGCTATCTCTATCGCAGATAACTACTACCTCGGTTTCAGCAATTACAACATTCTTTACACTCACATTATCGCCTTCAATAAGGAGATGATGGATCAGCATGCAGGATCTATGGAAAAGAGCGTTTACCAGCTCGTAAACGATTACGAGTGGACTCTCGACCAGATGCTGGGTCTTGCTCAGCTTGTTTCCTCTGACCGTACCAGTGACGGTAAGACTGAAGATGATACCTTCGGTCTCACCGGTCAGCAGTGGGTACCGTGGATCGGCTTCTTCCATGCCTCCAACATTAATATCGTTGAGGTCAATGAGAAGGGCGATTATGCTATCTCCTTTATGAACTCCGTTAATAGCGAAAGATCCAACGATCTTATTTCCAAGCTTAAAGAGTTCTCTGCTTCCAAGTACGGTTACTTCGAGTTCCCCATGGGTGGTACCATTAAGAGTGTATCTGTTCCGATCACCTCCGGCAGAACTCTTATGCAGCTTGCAAGCACCAACCACCTTGATAGTTACCTTCAGTATGACGTAACCTTCGGCGTACTCCCCTATCCTATGTACGATACTAACCAGAAGGACGTTGGTTACCGTTCTCTCCAGTGGGGCGGATACATAGCAGTTCCCAACTACCTTACCAACGCTCAGATGGTAGGTGAGACCCTCGAGCTTCTCGCATTCTACAGCGATGAGGTTATGATCACATTCTACGAGAAGATGCTTGGTAAGCAGGTAGCAGACGTTCCGGACGATAGAAAGATGTTTGACATCGTTTGGGATAGCGTTTGTACCGACTTCGCTCAGACATATCTTGATGAGTGTCCCAGCACCCTTTATTTCCTTTGCTACGTAACCTGGCCCGGTGAAGGCGGTAAGGAGCCTCTCTCCTATCTCGCGTCCTTTGAGCGCGGAAGCAACCGTCAGCTTCAGGCGTTTATTAAAGTAGTTGAAAAGAAGAGCAAATAATTATCTTATATAAAATATCCCTGCCAAAAGGCAGGGATATTTTGTGTCATAAAGAAAGCTCCGCCGGTAAGCGGAGCTTTTTGAATAATTATGATCAAATATATTTAGGAAGCCAGTCCTTCTCTGCCTCAAGAAGCTCGTCGCACATCTTAACGATGTCGTCGATCGAAAGCTCGGATGAGGTGTGAGGATCAAGCATTGCCGCCTGATAAATTGCATCCTTCTTCTTGGTAACAGCAGCCTCAATTGTAAGAAGTTGAGGATTAATGTTGGTCATATTCATGGCAGCCAGCTGTACGGGAAGCTTACCAACAACCGTAGGTTGAATACCGAGCTTATTAACAAGGCAAGGAACCTCTACGCAAGCGTCGGACGGAAGATTTGTAATAAGTCCGGTATTTATAACGTTACCGCCAATCTGATAAGGATTATTGGTAACAATAGCCTCCATAATATGTGATGCATATTCTCTCGAACGATTATGGCTGATATTGCCGCTCAGATACTGCTCTTTAGCGTTTTTCCAGCCTGCGATCTGGTTGATACAACGGCGAGGATACTCGTCAAGAGGAATTCTATATCTCTCAATGAGCTCGGGATACTTTGACTTAATGAAGAGATTATTATATTCCGCGTTATGCTCGCTGGACTCGGTGCAATAGTAACCGAAACGGCGGATGTATTCAAGTCTCACGAGATCGCAGAATCCTTCGGGAGGATTATCGAGGATCTCGCAAGCGCGGCGACGGATTTCGGGATAGAGGTCGTTTCCGTCCGCATCTTCTATTTCAAGAAGCCAAGCCATATGGTTGATTCCTGCAATCTTTTCCTTGAGAGGTCTCTTGACGTCTTTCATTCCAAGCTCAGCGAGAAGATGGTCTGAGCAGACCTGAACACTGTGGCAGAGACCGACGGTCTTTATGTCGGTGTATCTCTGCATATATCCGGAAAGCATTGCCATAGGATTGGTATAGTTAAGGAAAAGCGCGTTAGGGCAAACTGCATCCATATCGTCGGCAAAATCCTGAAGCACGGGGATAGTACGGAGCGCGCGGAAGATTCCTCCTATTCCGAGAGTGTCGGCAATGGTCTGGCGAAGGCCGTATTTCTTGGGAATTTCAAAGTCGATTATAGTACAGGGATCGTAACCGCCAACCTGAATGGCATCAACTACGAAATCAGCACCGCGAAGCGCGTCCTTTCTGTTGGCAACACCGAGATACTTGGTGATTCGTGCTCTTCCCTCATTAATGTTCTTGTTGAGAGCATTCACCATAATAAATGACTCTTCAAGTCTGTCGGCATCGATGTCATAAAGCGCAAATTCAAAGTCTCTGAGCGCAGGTGTCAGCATCGAGTCACCGATTACGTTTTTAGCAAATACGGTGCTTCCTGCACCCATAAATGTGATCTTTCCCATATTTTTTCTCCTTATATATTAAATAGTGATCGACAAGCGGCAAATTTATGCTTTTTTAGATACAATATATTTTCTGTATTCGATAGGTGTCTTTCCGATGCTCTTTTTGAAGAACGGAAAGAAATAGGTCTCGCAGGAAAATCCGCAGGCCGAGGATACATCGGATACCGACATATCAGGGCGAAGCTCAAGCAACATTTTGGCTTGATTAAGTCGGCACATATCGATAAAACCGTGAACGGTTACACCGGTAAATTGTTTGAAATCTCTGTCGAGCTTAGAACGGCTGATAAGAAACTGATATGCAATGGTGTTTGCATCGATCTGCTCAGAAAAATGCTCTGCAATAAATTGCAGTACGTCTTGTATGTAGAATGAGGACTTACCGACACAGATCGCGTCCTTCATAGGAGAAAGCGCGATAAGCTTATTAAGAAAAGTTGCAAGAAGCAGCTTCAGCTCAGTTTTATTCTGAGGGTCAAAGGTGAGTATCAATCGCTTTAGATATTCTGCGGATTCTTCTGAAAGCTTGAACATATATCCCGAATTTCGGCACAAAAGTCCTTCCGGCAAAAATTTCGCATCAAATTGATCGATTATACTTTCATTAAAGTACATTACAAATCTTTCATAATGCTCCGCGTTCGGTTCTGCGCATGACATTGCATGAACGGTATAGGGCGAAGATATAATAACACAAGGATATTTATAGCTGTACTCGGCTCCGTTGATAACCGACTTCTGTTCAACATTGTCGAAGCAGAAATATATTTCATATTGAGGATGAGTATGAGAAAAAGGCATTTTTGCATAATTTGTCCAATGATGAAGACTTATATCGCATAAATTATCTGCAAGAAATGCATTCACAAGCAAACCTCCCTTTTAATTTTTCTATTATAATTATATCACGATGATTTACATAAAGTCAATAGCACTTTTCACTTTTTATTAATGATTAACTATGAAATATCGTCATTTTTATCGTCTTGAACATAAATTAATTCGAATTTAATTAATTTTTAAAGAAAAGCTCCCTTTTGGGGAGCTTTCGGTTATATCTTTTTGAGCTTGGCATAGGTTGCCATGAGCTTTTTTGTTCCTGCCGTCTCGAACATAACCTCGTACAGAATATCTGCACCCATAGAACGAACGGACAGTACCTCGCCGTCACCAAATGTCATATGTCTGACTCTGTCGCCGGGAGCGAATACTTCCTTCTTGACATTGCTTTGCTGTGCGGTAGGCTTGGCGCCGGTATATCCACCACCAACGGCGGCATTACTTGTTGATTGACGCGCTGCGCCCTGTGTAGGTCTTGAGTAGCTGTTGTAACCCGTATTGCTTCTCTGCTGGGTAGCGCTTGAGGAGCGAGGACCGCTTGTGTATGTTGGGCTATCGAAGATATATGTCTTGCCAGGCTTGACGAATTGTGAGAATACCGAGCTTTCGGTTCTATCGTCCTCAATGATATATTCATCGGGAATCTCTTTTACGAAACGTGAAAGCGGATTATACTGAGTCTGACCGTAAAGCAATCTTGACTTTGTGTGCAGGATATAGACCTGCTCCTTAGCTCTTGTGATCGCTACGTATGCAAGACGTCTCTCCTCTTCCATATCCTCCTCGCTACCCACGATATTCTGCATACCGGGGAAAATTCCGTCCTCAAATCCGGGGAGAATGACTATCGGAAACTCAAGTCCCTTTGCGCTATGTATCGTCATAAGGACAACAGCGTCAGCAGTATCATCGTATCGGTCTACGTCCGCAACGAGAGCGTTTTCCTCCAAAAATCCTACAAGAGTAGGTTCTTCGTAGTTCTTTACATATTCCTGTATACTCGATTTGAATTCCTCAAGGTTGTCGAGCCTATCCTTTTCCTCTTCACCTGCATCCTCAAGCATTTTTCTGTATCCGCTGAGGTCAAGCACTGCGTCGAAAAAGTCGGGCAGTGAAAGATGATCAAGCATAGCAGTAAGCTTATTTATGAGGTTGGCAAATGCTTCAAGGGTGTCGGCACTTCTTGAAAGAGCCGTATATTGCTTTGCATTCTCAATTACGTTGAACAAAGAACAGTTCTGCTCTGCAGCGATCTGAGAAATGGCTTCGATAGTTCTATCACCGATTTTGCGCTTAGGCTCGTTGATAATTCTGAGTAATCTTTCGCGGTCACTGTGGTTTACGATAAGCTGAAGATAAGCGACGGCATCTCTTATTTCCTTACGGTCTGAGAACCTTACACCGCCAAGCATTCTGTAAGGGATAGCACTTTTTGCAAAGGCTCGCTCAATACTGTTTGACTGCGCGTTTGTTCTGAAAAGCACGGCAAAATCACGGTACTCTCTTCCCTTCCTCGCAACCGCATCAACTACGGTATCAACGATGTCCTTTGCCTCGATATTCTGGTCATCAAGGCGGCGCACGGTTATTTTTTCACCGATATCTCCGCTTGTCCAAAGCTTCTTGCCTTTTCTACCCTTATTGTTTGCGATTACGGCATTTGCCGCATCAAGAATTGTGCCGGTGGAACGGTAATTCTGCTCGAGCTTGATTACCTTGGCATCGGTATAGGTCTTATCAAAATCAAGGATGTTTCCGATAGTAGCACCGCGGAACTTATAAATAGACTGGTCGTCGTCACCAACTACCATTAAATTTCTGAATCCGCCGGCAAGTAGCGACGTAAGGACAAACTGAGCCTCGTTAGTATCCTGATACTCGTCAACGCATATATACTTGAATTTTTTCTGGAAATAGCTTAAAATTTCACTGTCTGTTCTGAAGAGCTTGACGGTATTCATAATTATATCGTCAAAGTCCATTACGTTGGATTCGCGGAGCGTTTTCTGATACTCTGCATAGACCTTGGCGATCTTTGAAAGTCGGAAATCACTGTTAACCTGATCAGCATATGCCTCAGGCGTCATGAGCTTATCCTTAGCGCGGCTGATTGCAGACATAACACTCTTTATTGGGAATTGCTTTTCATCAATATACAAGCGTTTCATTGCCGAGCTGACGGCTTTTTTCTGGTCATCCTGATCGTAGATCGTAAAGCCGGGTCTGTAACCTATCTTTTCGCAATTTGAGCGAAGTATTCGCATACATATCGAGTGAAATGTTCCCGCCCAAATATCGTTGGCAACGGTTTCGTCCTCAAGTGACTTAGCAAGTCTGTCCTTGATCTCGTTTGCCGCTTTATTTGTAAAGGTAATGGCAAGCATACGGTAGGGCTGGCATGCCTTATAAGTAAAATCGGGAAGCATTTCCTCGGCCAGAGATTTGTCGGGGGAATTCAATGCGTATTCCATTTCGCTAAGGTAAGCTTCGTCCGCATATTCGGGAACAAAATCCGTGTAGTACGCGTTTCCGTATTTGATTATAAATACAACTCGCTGGACTAGCACGGTAGTCTTACCGCTTCCCGCACCTGCAAGCACAAGTAGTGGGTCGTCAACAGTAAAAACGGCCTCTCTCTGTTTTTCGTTGAGATGACCGTAGCATTTATCAAAAAGTGCTCTTTTTAATTTTAAAAATCTTTCGTTGAAATTCATATATCCGTCCGTTTTTATGTAATTCTGCCGCCACGCCTCAGCATGACGGCATTATTTAAATTATTTCTGGTTCTTGTTTGTCTTCTGGTTCTGCTGATTGTTCTGGGAATTCTGATTGTTCTGGGAATTCTGGTTGTTCTGAGAATTCTTGCTGTTCTGCTGATTGTTCTGATTCTTGTTTTCGTTTTGCATTTTAATATCCTCCGAAATGGAAATAGGTCGTCGGCTTTGCCTGACAATACTGATTATTACCATTAAAGCGAAAAGATATTCAATTTTTTCAAATATCGAGTCTGTATCTGAATTTTATGCAATTATTGATGAAACCGATAAAGTATGCGGCAAAAAAGGTAAATATCGCACTGAGCGCAATGGAAATTATTGCTGAATAGTAGAATATCCAATTTCCGCTGCTCTCGAAGGGCTGAGCGAAGACGTAATATACCGTTCCCGCGGCTGAGATGAGAGTTAATACTATCATAGGAATTGACCATTTTATATAGTGCCGCTTGTGCTCCTCGTATTCCCTTTCGCTTTCGGCAATAGCTATGTCCGAATGAGCTTTGTAGATATCCCAAAGCATGAAAACTACTACCAACACTGTTATAATGAATATTACCGAATCGATCACATGATATGAGACCATACGATAATATGCATAATATGCCTCGATGTCTTTTCTTATTGCTGCTGGATAGAAATCGGGATCGGAATAAAGCATCACGGCGGACACTTGTGACAATGCAGAGCTGATTATTCCCAACGAGGAAAGCGCTGTGAGAAGCTTCCATTTTTTTGAGTATTTATGGAGCATTATCGCCGCAACTATAAGCACAATATAGAAAATACTGTTTGGGATAAGATTGACGTGGTTAGAATAAAAGTCCGAGCTAAAAATGAAGGCTATCAGGAGCGTATAGAGCCCAACTGTCAATTTACGTACGGTAAAGTAGTTGGGTTTTTCGCTTATGGTTTCAAAATAAAGCTTTGAAAGGCTCTTTATAAAGGGCTTATCGTTTTTAACACGAACAAAGTAGGATATAATTGACACGAGCCACGCAAAGCCAACGGGTAGCGCTAAAATAATACCGAAAACGCGGATCACTCCGACGAATTCGTAGGCTTCATTATTTATCAAAGAAGTGAATTCGGGAAGAGTGACTGCAAGTCCGCGTATTATAAGAAACGCCGCGGTGAAAAAATAGGTCTTCTCGGAAAGATTTCTTGCACCCTCTCTTATCTCGATTATTCTTTCACCTGTGTTTGGATCAACCGTCTTCTTTTTTCTTATCCTCTTGTAAAATACCACACTTCCGTCATGGTGCACACCAAGAGAAAGCAGACCCTCAAAGAGAGATTTGTAGGCAGGGATCAGCACGACTAACTCAAAAAAGGTGAAAACGAATACGAAAAGTAACAGTCCGATAGAAAGCTCCGCTTCAATAAAATAGCTGTTCAAAAGATATATCGCTACAAAGCGAAGAAGGCTGATGATTATGCCCTTTCTGAATCCTGACAACGCCTCTGAAATTCTGTGATTAATATCAGAGAGATTAACCAGTGCCGAGCAAAGTATGATGTATCCAATAAAATCGGGCAGAGGGTCAATTATTGTAAATGCCGGTTCAAACAAAAATAAGAAAGCAAATGGCAATAATGACAAGCCGACGTTCCTTTTAAGTTTTCCGTTCAATCTGATTCCCTCCTTCCGTTTTTATTATTTTCTCTTTTTCTTCTTTTTTGAATTGTTTTTCTCGTTTTTCTTACGAAGCTTCTCTTCGTAGTAGTTCTTCATTTCTTCCATTGCCTTCTCATCTTTGGCATCTCTTATCTCGCGGAATTTATTTATAAAGGCAAATCTCGACTTTTTACGCGGCATATCCTCCTGACCCTCAGGGCAGATCAAAGCGTAGCACTTGAAGATAAGGAAACCATTCACAACTGTGTAAACCAGCTGAACTAACAAAAGAGATGTCATCCAGAATGATTTATTGCTTTGCATGAAACCGATAGGAAGCATTAAAAATATCTGGTATACGTTAAATAACCCAACGAATATCATATTTCGGTATGCCTTTTGCATCGTGTCGGGAAAATCGACGCGTTTCGACAGATCAGCAATGCCGTAAAGCATAGCAAGATCAAAGAGACAGTTGAATGCCATTTTTAGAGAGGAGGCAACGGCAGAATATACTGAAACGTCGAGCTGTGTGAACGTATCCAGGAACCACGAGGAACCGAGAAGAATTGCGCACAAGAAAAGGCAAACGTTGCAGATATAGGCATATATAAACGCAGGACTGTATTTCTTTAACTCTTTCAAGCCAAAGAACATAAATGTGCAGCCGACGATAATTCCTCCGAAAACGTAAGGGCCGAGTCCGGCGGTTGCAATAAATGCAAAAACATAGCCTATCAACAGTAAACCAAAGCCCATTTTAAATTCCTCTCATTTGATAAGTTAATTGCCCGAAGCTCCGTTTGCTCCGCAACAGTTTTTATACTTTTTGCCCGAGCCGCAAGGACAGGGATCGTTTCTTCCCACCTTCTGCGCGGCATCCTTTCTGATAGTAACCTTTTTAACAACGGTTCTTGTTCCACCCTCAAAGCCTGCGGTCAAAGGATTTGCAACCTGAACGCGCTGTATCTGCTGTGCGGGTCTCGGAACGACGGAAAGCACCATTCTTACCGTCTTATCTCTTATTTCGGCAATCATATCGTCAAACATATTGCCGCCGGTAATTCTGTATTCGGTGATAGGATCGCGGTGAGCATATGCCTGAAGGTTGATCATTCCCTTCAAATCATCCATAGCGTCGATATGCTCCATCCAGGCAAGGTCAACGTTCTTAAGAAGAACGGAACGCTGAACCTCGAGATATACATCTCTTCCGAAGAGCTCTTCCTTTTCTCCGTAAACGCAAAGCGCTCTTTCAACAAGCAGCTTTTCAAGATCAGATTTTTTAAGCTTACCAAGCGCTTCTGCCGAGAAGGTGGCATCATCTTCAGCAAAGAGGTAAGAAAGATCGGAACGGAGAGCATCAATGCTCCAGTTTTCGGATTTATCGTCAGAGGTGTGAGCCGCAACGTAATCAAGTATGGTGGATGTCATCATATTCTTGATGGTTTCTCCGATGCCGTCGCCGCCGTCAAGTACGTCTGCTCTCTGCTTATAAATAAGGCTTCTCTGCTGATTCATAACGTCGTCGTAAGCGAGAACGTGCTTACGGCGCTTGAAGTTGTTGTCCTCTATCTTCTTTTGCGCGCCCTCAATGGAGTTGGAAAGCATACGTGCATCGATTGCGGTATTCTCATCAAGTCCCATTCTGTCAACAAGACCTGCTATTCTTTCTGATCCGAAGAGGCGCATAAGATCGTCCTCAAGTGACAGATAGAATCTTGATTCACCGGGGTCACCCTGACGTCCCGAACGTCCGCGGAGCTGGTTGTCGATACGACGGCTTTCGTGTCTCTCGGTGCCGAGGATGAAAAGTCCGCCCGCTTCTCTTACCTTCTTAGCTTCGGGAGCGATCTCTTCCTTATATTTTTCATAAAGCTCGGAGAACATATTTCTTGCCTCGATGACATCAGCGTCATCGGTATTAGAAGTGCCGTTGGCTTCAATGATAAGCTCTTCTGCAACTCCCTTTGATCTCATCTCCTGCTTTGCAAGGAACTCAGGGTTACCGCCGAGCATAATATCGGTACCACGTCCCGCCATATTGGTGGAAATGGTTACAGCGCCAAGCTTACCCGCCTGAGCAACGATCTCTGCCTCCTTAGCGTGGAATTTGGCGTTAAGGACGGTATGCTTTATTCCCGCACTCATAAGGCGACGGGAAAGCTCCTCGGATTTTTCGATAGAAACAGTACCAACAAGCACGGGCTGACCCTTTGCGTGACATTCCTTGATCTGATCGATTACGGCATTATACTTACCGTTTACAGTCTTGTATACCGCATCGGGGTGGTCCTTACGGATCATAGGCTTATTGGTGGGAACCTCTACAACGTCGAGGAAATAGATCTCCTTGAATTCCTCCTGCTCGGTAAGTGCCGTACCGGTCATACCCGAGAGCTTTTTATACATTCTGAAGTAATTCTGGAAGGTGATGGTAGCCAGAGTCTTGTTTTCCTTCTCGATCTTAACTCCTTCTTTAGCCTCAATAGCCTGATGAAGTCCGTCGGAGTAGCGTCTGCCGGGCATCATACGTCCGGTAAATTCGTCAACTATGATAACACCCTTATCGGTAACAACGTACTGCTGGTCTCTGAACATAGTTCCGTGAGCCTTGATAGCCTGATTTACGTAGTGCATGAGGTCTGCGTTCTCGGGATCTGTAAAGTTCTCAACACCGAAAAATGCCTCAGCCTTCTTCGCACCCTTGGGGGTAAGGACGGCATTTCTTGCCTTTTCGTCAACGATGTAGTCAGCGTCGTATTCGTCCTGCTCGATCTTGTTATCGATCTCTTTATTTACAAGCTTACGAAGTGTGCGCGCAAAGCGGTCTGCTCTTTCGTACATATCGGTAGGCTCATCGCCTGCACCCGAAATGATAAGAGGAGTTCTTGCCTCATCGACGAGGATCGAGTCGACCTCGTCCACGATGGCGAAAGCGTGACCTCTCTGTACCATTCTTTCTTTGTAAACAACCATATTATCACGGAGGTAGTCGAATCCGAACTCGTTGTTTGTACCGTAGGTAATGTCAGCGGCATAAGCCTCGTGCTTTTCAGCGTTGGACATACCGTGGACAACAAGACCCGTAGTAAGTCCCATGAATCCGTATACTCTGCCCATTTCCTCACTGTCACGGCGAGCAAGGTAATCGTTGACAGTTACAATATGAACACCCTTACCTGCAAGACCGTTAAGATATGCAGGGAGAGTCGCAACAAGGGTCTTACCTTCACCCGTCTTCATCTCAGCGATTCTACCCTGATGGAGGATGATACCTCCGAGGAGCTGAACGTGGAAGGGGCGTTTGCCGAGAACTCTGTCGTCAGCCTCTCGAACAGCCGCAAAGGCATCGGGAAGAATATCGTCGAGAGTTTCACCGTTTGCAAGACGAGCCTTAAGAGCAGGAGTTACCGCCTTCAATTCGTCATCGGACATTTTCGCGTATTTGTCTGCGAGATTTTCTATCTCATTAGCGATTTTTTCAATTTTTTTGATCTGTCGGCTACTGTAAGTGCCAAATATTTTTGTAACAAGTCCCATTATTCAGGATCCTTTCAAATATAGTTGATTTTGAGTTGCTTCTGAGCTCGAAATGCATTTGAGCACATAAATTCGCATTATAAAGTATATTATACAATAAAAAATAAGATAAAGCAACCCGTAATTGTAAATTTTCGAAAAACACTTGAAAAATTTACCGTTTTGTTATATAATTAATACTGAAATTTAATCTAATGGAGTATTTTATGTCGAAGATCAATATAGTTCTCTGTGAACCGGAGATACCTCAGAATACCGGAAACATTGCGCGTACCTGCGCGGCGACCGGTGCTTCCCTTCATCTTATAAGACCTCTTGGCTTTGAGATAGACAACGCGAAGCTCAAGCGCGCCGGTCTTGACTATTGGGACAAGCTTGATATAACCTTTTATGATGGACTTGATGACTTTTTTGCCAAGCATCCGGGTATTTCCGTCTATTATTTTTCAACCAAGGCAAAGAATAAATATTCCGATATTAAGTATCCCGATGAAGCGTGGATAATGTTCGGTAAGGAGACTCGCGGTCTTCCCGAGGAGCTTCTATATGCAAATCCCGAAACCTGCGTCCGTATCCCGATGAGAGACCAACTGCGCTCGCTTAATCTCTCAAATTCGGTTGCTATTGCCGTTTATGAAATATTGAGACAGCGCGATTTTGAGGGAATGCAGGAAATCGGAGAGCTGACAAAATTCAATTGGTAAATAAAGGTTTTTTATTATGAATAAAAAGAAACTTACAGTTGCGATGAGCGGAGGAATCGACAGTGCCGTTGCGGCTTTGCTTGCTATAAATGAGGGGTATGAGGTCAGCGGTGCAACTATGACCTTGTGTCACAAATTTGATGCTTTCGGTAATGATCTCACACTGCAGGACGTATCTGATGCCAAAAGCGTATGCGAAAAAATAGGTATCGAACATAAGGTATATTCCCTCGAGGATAAATTTCACGATACCGTAATTCGTGATTTTATCGACACTTACATTTCGGGCGGTACGCCCAATCCTTGTATTGTTTGCAACAGACTTCTCAAATTCGGCATTCTTCTCGATGAGGCACTTGCCGACGGGGCAGATCTTATCGCAACGGGTCATTATGCAAGGATCGTGCAGCGAGAAGACGGCAGATTTTTGTTGAAGAAAGCTGCAGACGCAAAAAAGGATCAGACTTATATGCTATGGTCATTATCCCAGCATCAGCTTGCTCATACTGTATTCCCGCTTGGTGATCTGACCAAACCCGAGATAAGAAGTATAGGCGAGAAAAACGGCTTTATTATCGCACATAAGAGCGACAGTCAGGATATATGCTTTGTGCCCGACGGAGATTACGCTTCTTTCATTGAAAAGGAGCTTGGTGAAAAGTATCCCGCAGGAGATTATGTTGATGAAGACGGCAACGTACTTGGTAAACACAAGGGGCAGATACATTATACGATAGGTCAGCGTAAGGGGCTCGGTATCTCTATGGGCAGACATATTTTCGTCACCAAAAAGGATGCGCAGACAAACAGAGTCACTTTGGCAGATGAGGACAGACTTTTCACTGATACCGTCATTATAAGAAATATCAATCTTATTCCTTTTGATAAAATAGACGGTAAGATAAGAATCAAAGCAAAGATACGCTACCGACACGAGGAAAGCGATGCTTACGCCACACAAACGGGTACAGATGAGATAACGATCAAATTTGATAAGCCTCAAAGAGCCCCCGCAAAGGGTCAGTCGGCAGTTTTATATGACGGTGATTTTGTTGTCGGCGGCGGAATAATTCAATAAAAAAACAGCCTCATCGAGGCTGTTTTTTTATTATAACATGACGTGCAAATTCCTGATCTCGCTGTCGGATATCTTATCGTTTACCGAATAGGCGTGAGATTCTAGATAATTGCAGGTTGCCGACGTAATACCCTGTCTTCTAAGCTCTGATATAATTTCTCCGGATATTTTTTCTATCTCAAGCTCTATCCTCAAGGTTTCTTCTGCGGGAAGAGTAAGAAGACTTTCAAAGCTATCGGCAAAGCAGGAAAGACGCGGCAAGGACCTCATAGCGCGGAAGACCCACTTGTAGTATGGAGAATGCCTCTTTTCAAGTAAAAAGATAATCTCAGCTCCGTATCTTACAAATTCATCAAGCGCAAGTCTTGCGGCACCGATCTCGCCGTGCGCTAAGCACCTTTTATAATTATACTGTCCAGATTGAGCCATTCGCAGGGCGCAGGATGCTATTTTTTTCAATCTGACGTCCTCTGGCATTCCGTGAAGTATTTCTTCTCTGATGCGAGAAAATTCACCGGATCCGTCGAAAAACACCTCTCCGTTAGTTGCCTCGGCAAAATAGTGTGAGGGAGTATATAGCCAATTTTGCCAGCTTTGCGGTGCGCCCGGACAACCGGTATATGCAGAATAAAACTCCGAAATCGTATGAACACCTTTTTCTTTTGAGCCAAGTGCGCTTTTATCCAAGCATTTTACACCCATATACTCCTTAGGAAGCTTTGAATATGCTCGAAAGAGACGGAATCCGAACTCCTTTTCGTCTTCTTCGCTAAGCCATATACAAAATCCCGGTTCGAAATCGTGGTCTGCTGATATTTCATCGTCAAATCCGAAGCATTCTGATCCGTGACCGACAAGACCTACTGCGATCCTATCCATATATTTGGAAAAATCCTTTTCAAGCATTGGACGTCCGTATTCTTCAAAATACGCTCTCGACAATTCAATTCCCCGCATATATCTCCTCCGCGAGCTTTTTAAGCGTTGCTTCTCTCTCAAAATAGCCGAAATAACCGAATGAAGGGTAACATTTTGAGCAGATAAACGCAAAATCTCCGTCGTGCGTATTTTTATCGGAGTTAAGCAGATCCCAAGCCTTGTCCATGATCTCGTAAATCCTTTCGTCAAAGGGATCGTTGTCGTGATATAGATGTGCGATATTAATGAGCGTTACTGCTATCTCACCGTAACAGTCATCCTTTGTTTTTAGGATCTCGATGGCGTTATAGCAAGCTTCTTCGGCTTCGTCTATCATTCCGAGCTCCTTATATGCCGATGAAACGTTGTTATAGAATGCGGCAATGCGGTAATCGTCGGCACTAAGATTGCTTTCAAGCAGATTTCGTGCGTTTTCGTAATAAGGCATAGCATCCTTGGCGAGACCGAATGCCTTCATGGTGGTAGCGCAATTAAGATATATCGTACCGTGAGATACAGGATCTCCGATCTTCTTTATTTCTATAAGCGCCAACGCTTCCTTAACCGAATCAAGCGCTCTGTCTCTGTCACCTGTTCTTCTGTAATAGCCGACCTTTTCGTTCAACACCTCAAGAAGTCCTCTGTCATCAAGAAGAATTCTTGCTTCGCTCTCCCAATAATCAAGAAGTCTGCCTACTGCTTCAAGATCGTTTTTTGAAAACAACTCGTCCAGCTTTTGCATCAATCTTGTTAAAGGTAGCGTTTTATAGCTTTCCTTAGAGCAGCTTTCACAATTCAAAACTTCATTCATAAATCAGACTCCTTTGCATTTTAATACTTTAATCCGTAACTATTTAGTTAATTATAACATAAACTGTAATAAAAAGTCAATGTTTTATTAAGATTTTTTAAAAACCACTTGACAAAACTGTAAAAAAGTAGTAAAATTATCTAAAGATACAGAGTAGATGAGACGTATCGAGACAATTGGGCATGGCTCGCTTGTTTTGATGTGTCTTTTCGTTTTTTTAATTAATTTTTAGGAGGTGAGAACTTGCTGAACGAATTTTATGCTAATATTCCCATGACTGCTCAGGTAATTATTGCAATTTCGATCATGCTTTTTGCAGGTTTTGCTTTAACTCGTATCACAAAGCTTCTCAAGCTTCCGAATGTAACGGCATATATAGTCGCCGGAATAATTATAGGTCCCTTTTGCTTAAACCTGATACCGCAAACGGTCATTGACGGTACAGACTTTATTTCCGACATCGCTCTTGCCTTTATCGCATTCAGTGTCGGTGAATTTTTCAAGCTCTCCTCGCTTAAGAGAAACGGACTTAAAACCTTGATCATAACCCTCTCCGAAGCGCTTCTTGCGGCTTTGTTGGTGTTTATCCTCACGTTCTTTGTTCTTAGACTTGACCCTGTATTCTCTATTGTACTTTCTGCACTCGCGGCGGCAACTGCTCCCACTTCGACCGCGATGACAATTAGGCAAACAGGTGCTAAGGGTGACTTTGTTAACACGGTGCTTCAGGTCATAGCTCTTGATGACGTTTTCAGTCTTATTGCATTCAGCATTGCGCTTTCCGTTGCCGGTTCTCTGCTTTCAGACGGAAATCAAACTCTTTCTGCTACGACCGTCATAATGCCGATCATTATCAACGTCGGTGTCATGATACTCGGCGCATTTTTCGGCTTATTCCTTAAGCTTTTGATGCCCAAGAAGCGTTCTACCGATAACCGACTTATCATACTCATAAGTATGCTCTTCGTTTTCTGCGGTATATGCGTTCTTCTTGATATTTCTCCCCTTCTCGGCTGTATCACCATGGGAATGGTCTACATAAACGTTTCCGGAGACGACAAGCTTTATAAGCAGATAAACTATTTCAGCCCTCCCATTATGCTTCTGTTTTTCGTTCGTTCCGGTGCAAATCTTCAAATTGATTCTCTGTTCACTCCTAACGGAAATACCGGTGCCGTTCCGATCATCGTTATCGCTATTCTTTACTTTATTGTCCGAATGATCGGTAAATACGGCGGAGCATTCTTAGGCGGTCTTGTTACCAAGAGCCCTGCGGCAACGAGAAAATTTTTGGGTTTGGCGCTTATTCCTCAGGCAGGTGTTGCCATCGGTCTTGCGGCAATGGCGGCAAGAACACTTGGTGGTGAGCACGGTGAAAATCTGCAAACAATAATCCTTGCTTCAAGCATCTTGTACGAATTGATCGGTCCCGCTTGCGCAAAGCTCTCGCTTCACCTTTCGGGCTCGCTTAAAGAAAATATTGAGGATCTTGCTCCCGTACCCGTCACAGACGAGCAGGGTAACCGCAAGAATGACGTTGAAATTCTTATCGAGCGTATCAACAAGATCCGTGAGGAGATTCCTGAACCTGAAAAGATCGAGATCTCTCCCGAAGAAGCGGCTTTCCTTGAAGCTGCCGAGGAACAGTACGAGGCTCTCTCCGAGCTTCAGAAAAGGCGATTCCGCAATCGCAAATAAATTAAGAAAGGTTAGTTATTATGCCTGATTTCATTACAATTATTAGTGCTACCGATCCCATAAGCAAATTGCTCGGTGATTGGTCATCAAATCTCGATCTTGCATCGATATCACTCAGAATCGCGCTTTCTGTTCTCTTTTCCGCTATAATAGGTTGGGAACGCTCAACTAAGCGTCACGCTGCAGGTCTGCGTACCTTTATGCTTGTTTCGCTTGCTTCTACAATGGCTATGCTTCTTGACGTCTTCCTTGTCACAAATTTCAATCTCGGTTTCCCGATCATATCCGCTGCGGTTGTAGTCGGAATTGCAATTATCAGCTCCAACTCTATTCTTTTCAGCTCCAAGAGCCAGATAAAGGGTCTTACCACCGCTGCAGCTTTGTGGAGCGTAGGCTTTATCGGTCTACTTAACGGTGCCGGATTCTACTCCGTTGCACTGATCGCGTTTATTACAATGATGGTATGCCTTTCTGTATTCCCTTCTATGGAGAGATACTTCAAGAATAAGTCTAATCATTTTGAGGTTCACCTTGAGCTTAAAAGCAAGGAAAACCTTCAGAGCTTTGTTGCTACTATCAGAAAGCTCGGTCTCCGTATCGACGATATCGAGGTAAATCCGGCATACATAAATTCAGGACTCAGTGTTTATTCTGTTTCTCTTACCATTATGAGTAATGAGCTGAAGAAATATAAATCTCACAGTGAGATCATTGAGGCTCTCAGCTCCATAGAGTACGTTTACCACATCGAAGAGATGACCTGATATGTTATCATAAAAATTCCGTCGAAATTTCGGCGGAATTTTTACTTTTTGTTTGACAAAACCGTTTTGATATGGTAAAATTAAAGCAATAAAACTTAAGGAGCGTAATTATGGATCTTGCTAATTTGATTATTGGGATTTCATCTCTTCTTCTATCGTTTATAAGTCTCGTAGCGATCATCGTGCTTTTCATTAAAGTGGCAAAGCTACCAAAGGGTGGAACCGATGAGAAAAAGCTTGACGAGCTTAAAGAGAGCATATATAACGAGTTCTCGCGAAACCGCAATGAGCAAAATCAGGCGGCATTGGCTCAACGTGAGGAGATTTCGAAGCAGATCTCCGAAATGAATAAGAGACTTGAATCTATTACCGAAACAAACAACGCACAGCTTTTGAGAATTTACAGGGATATGACTGAAGGAATAAGTACTATCCGCGAGAAAAATTCCGAAATGGCCGAGAAGCAGAACGCGCTTATAACCGATTCTTTAACAAAGATTAGAGAAAGCAACGAGAAGAAGCTCGGTGAAATGACCGAGGGATTAAACACGATACGCGAGAAAAATGCCGAAATGAACGACAGGCAAAATCAGCGCATTGAAGAATCCTTGACCAAGATACGTGAGAGCAACGAAAAGAAGCTTGATGAAATGAGAACGGTAGTTGACGAAAAGCTGACAAATACGCTCACACAGAGACTTGACAGCTCATTCAAGACGGTTGCTGACAATCTTCAGAATCTGTATAAGGCAATTGGTGAAATGAAAGAAATGTCGGGCGGTATTACCGAGCACGTTTCTTCACTTAACCGTGTGCTTACTAACGTTAAGTCGAGAGGTACCTGGGCAGAAGTCCAGCTCAAAAACATTCTTGACCAAACGATTCCCAATATGTACGTCGAGAACTATGCTCCCAGTAACACAAGCAAGGAGAGAGTTGAATTTGCGATAAAGATCCCTTCGGGCGAAAACTATTCCGAGATCACGTATCTCCCTCTTGATTCTAAATTCCCGATGGAAGATTACGTCCGTCTCTGCGATGCGGCTGACAGAGCAGATGCCGAGGCTACCAAAGCGGCAAGAAAGGCTCTTGAGGACCGTGTTATTCAAGAAGCAAGGTCTATCAGAAAGTACATCAGTGTTCCGAAGACAACACCTTTTGCAATCATGTATCTTGCAAGCGAGGGACTTTATGCCGAAATTGCAAGTTCGCCCAATGCTATTCCCGAAAGACTCCAGACAGAATTCAGCATAATGGTGGCAGGGCCTTCGACGATCACCGCGCTTCTTAATTCCCTCTCTATGGGCTTCAGATTCGCCGCGATCAACGAAAAGGCAAATGAGGTGCGCAAGATACTTTCCGCAGTTAAATCACAATATGATACCTTTTCTGCGGTTCTGGCAAAAGCTAAGAAGAAGATCGACGAGGCAGGTAAATCCCTTGACGATGCGCAGCACAGGAACGATATGATTCACAAGAAACTAAAAGGAATTGAGGAGCTTGATTCCGCAGAATCCGAGGAGGTTCTCGGTATTGAGGCTCAATCTTTTGACGAAACAGAATAATTTACTTAAAACGGACGATTTTCGTCCGTTTTTTGTTGACAAAACCTCGGTTATATATTATAATTAATTGATAATCTATTTTAAGGAAGGTCTGCTTATATGCTGCTTGCCGCAACCTGTCTTTTCGGGCTTGAAAAACAGCTTGGAGAAGAAATTGACGCACTTGGACTCAAAAGAATCGAAACCATTGACGGTCGCGTTCTTTTTGAAGGCGAAGAAAGAGATATACCGAGAGTAAATATAAATCTGAGACTTGCCGAGCGTGTTTTTATCGTTCTCGGTCGTTTTCACGCGGAAAGCTTTACCGAGCTTTTCGACGGTACCAATGCCATCAGATGGGAGGATTGGATCGGCAGGCTCGATCAGTTCCCCGTTTCGGGTCATTCGATCAAAAGTAAATTGACAAGTATTCCCGACTGCCAGAGTATCGTTAAAAAGGCTATTGTTGACCGTCTTTCGGGTGCTTACGGCATAGCTTGGTTTGATGAAACAGCTGTCAAATATAAAGTCGAATTTTTCATTCTCAAGGACGAGGCTATGCTGATGATCGACACCTCGGGAATAGCATTGCACAAGCGCGGATATCGCCCTGATGCGGGTGCCGCCCCCTTAAGAGAGACACTTGCCGCGGCAATTGCACTTACTTCAAGACCGTGCGATGAAAATCTCTTCTGGGATCCCTTCTGCGGTTCGGGTACTATCGCCATTGAAGCCGCAATGATCGCAAGAAAAATTGCTCCCGGACTTAAGCGCGAATTTGCCGCCGAGGCTTTCCCAAGAATCGACGCAGATATGTGGAAGCTTGCCCGTGAAGAAGCAAAGTCATTTGAAATAACCGACTCTAAATTTGAGGCATGGGCATCCGATATTGATGAAGACATTCTCGACGTTACTTATGAGAACGCGCTTCGCGCAGGCGTTGAAGAGAATCTTAATATTTTTCACTGTGATGCTCGAAAGATAGAAAAGCCCGAGGGCAGACGCGGAACTATCGTATGTAATCCTCCCTACGGTGAGCGAATGGGCGATATGCGCGAGGTTGAGTTCCTTTATAAGGATATCGGTCGTCATTTCAAGACCTTTGAGCCTTGGCACATATACGTTATCACATCCTGCGATTATTTCGAAAAACTTTACGGAAGACGCGCCGATAAGACAAGAAAGCTTTATAACGGTATGCTTCCCTGCACTCTTTATCAGTTCTTCAAGCCGGCTGAATTCCGTCAGGACAAGCACTTTGAAAAGAAAAGAGCTGACGGCAACCGCAGCTTTGACAAAAATAAGAATTTCAACAAAAAATACAACAAATAAAGGATAAATTATGCTTAATCTTTGCGATCCCAGAACAATTAAACAAGTAATGGATATGTTTGGACTGTCCTTCAAAAAGGAGTACGGTCAGAACTTTCTTACCGATAATATGACGGTTGAGGATATTGCCGATGCTTGCAACAATGATAAGGATATTACAGTTATTGAGATAGGTCCCGGCATCGGATGTATGACGCGCGAGCTTTGTGAAAGATATGCACGCGTTGTTGCCTTTGAGATAGACGAGGGGCTTATTCCCGTGCTTAAATACACTCTCGACGGATACAAAAACGTCACTGTAATAAACGAGGATATCATGAAGGCAGATCTCGAAACCACGCTTGCTCCTTATTTTGAAATGGGCAAGGTGGCAGTCTGCGCAAATCTTCCGTATTACATCACGACTCCCATACTTATGAAGCTTATTGAAAGCAAGCTTCCATTTGACAGTATTACCGTTATGGTACAGACCGAGGTCGCTGAAAGGTTGGCGGCAGGTGCGGGTAAAAAGAATTGCGGAGCTATTACCGCCGCTATTGACTACTACGGAGACGCTAATCTGCTCTTTACAGTAAGTGCTGACAGATTTATGCCTCCTCCTAAGGTTACTTCCAGCGTTGTTCGCATCGATCTTTGGAAGGATAAGCCGATAAAGCCCATCGACGAGGAAATGTTCTTCAGAACCGTCAAAGCGGCTTTTGAGCAGAGGCGTAAGACACTGCCCAATTCCCTTATGACAGGCTTTTCAGAGATAAGTAAGGAGAGACTCACCGAGATAGTTATCGAGTGCGGTCTCAAGGCTGATATCCGAGGTGAAAAGCTTACTGTTTCCGATTTCTGTACACTTTCCGACATGCTATATAAAGAGATCAACGGAGAATGGGATCAATGAAGAAAATTATCAAGCTTTTAATACTGTTTGCTTCTGCTTTTGTGATCCTTGCCGTGCTCTCCTCATGCGATACATGCCAACACGAGTATGACACAAGTTCCGTTGTGGCAGACTGTGAGCACGAGACAATTAGCCGTCAAGCCTGCCTGAAATGTGGTGAAATGCATGATGTGGTCATTTCTCCGTCGGGTCATAGCTTCAAGGAATCGGTTGTATTACCTACATGCTCGACCGAGGGCTATACCTTGTATACCTGCGATTGCGGGTTCTCCTATAAAGGAAGCTTTATTTCAGCGAACGGTCACGATTACCGCGATATAGTTGTCGATCCTACCTGCACAGAGGGGGGATATACCCTTTTCGTCTGCAACGTTTGCAATGATGCGTATAAGGACAAAACACTTTCAGCCTCAGGACACGATCTTGAATGCAAAAAGATCGATCCTACTTGTGAAGATCAAGGATACGCGGAATACACCTGCAAGAACTGTGATCATTCATTTTTATCCGACTACTGCAAACCGACGGGGCACTCATTCACAACCAGCGTTACACTTCCCGATTGTAATAATTCGGGATATACTACCTACACCTGCTCCGATTGCTCTTATAGCTTTGTTTCTGATTTCGTTGATCCTGCGCCTCATAGCTTTACTTCGGAAACGGTTGCGCAAGCAGATTGTGAAGTTGCGGGTGAAGTAAAGTATACCTGCGATTGCGGATATTCTTATTCTGTTATTACCCCTCCCGTCGGACACAGTTTTACCGCTGAAACGGTTTCTGAAGCAGATTGTGAAACCGAGGGAGAGATAAAGTATTCCTGTGATTGCGGATACTCATATTCTGCTATTACCCCTCCCAAAGGGCACAATTTCAGCCACAAGAACGTAGCCCCCACCGTTTCGGACATGGGATACACTGAATTCACCTGCGAATGCGGTTTCAATTACATAGGAAATTACCGTTTTTACAGCGAAATTCTTGATAATGCGTACGCAGGCAACGATCAAGTAGTTGCTCACGGCATCGATATTTCTAAGTGGAATCACACGGTCAATGCTCAGGGGGAATTTGAACCCTTGGATTGGATGGCACTCAAGGAGGCAGGCGTTGATTACGTTATTCTGAAGATCGGAAGCACACCGAGAGAGGACGGAACGCTTGGTGGAGTCGAACCCACCTTTGAAATGGACTATGCCGGTGCAAAGGCGGCGGGTATTGACGTTGGAGTCTATTATTTCACTTATGCAGAAAGCGTTTCAGAGATAAGAAAGGATGCAGAATATATTCTTGGCTTGCTTGAAGGAAAGCAATTTGAGTATCCTATATATCTTGATCTCGAAAATTCGCCAAACGAGGGCTATATGCCAAGCGAGATCGCCGCACCGATACTGACTGAAATGTGCCTGTCCTTCTTCTCCGAGTTACAGAAAAACGGATACTATACCGGCCTTTACGTTAATAACGAATTTCTCTTTAATATTCTTCAGACCGAAAATATGATCGAGCTTTTCGAGATCTGGTACGCGCGCTACCCTTCTGTAGACCCCTACGTATGGAATCCCGAAGACAGTGAAAGCTTTGTCTGGAATGCCGATAAGTACGGAGCACATCTCGGCATGTGGCAGTACAGTATGACAGGCTCGCTTGCTCCCATAACTACTGAGGTTGATTTCAATTACTCTTATAAGGATTACCCGACTCTCATTAAAACACACGGTTTCAACGGTCTTACGCCTGATGACGTTCCCGACGATCTTCCCGAAGAAGATGAGTCTGATGAAACGAGTGAAGAAGTTGCCGAAGAATCCGAAGTGGCGGAAACTGAATAAATCATTTTATACACAAAAAGACACTCTGTATTCGGAGTGTCTTTTTCAGTTGTCAAATTGTATAGTTTTGCATCGTAAATTATGGCAATTTAGCCAATTGACATAGATTGTTTTTTATATTATAATTATATTATGTTTTAAGTTATATTAAACATAATGGCAAATTATTTGTTGCAGCATTTTTTATGAAAGGAACCAACTATGAAAAAATCAATTGTTTCTCTTCTTTCTTTAATTCTTGCATCACTGATGCTGTTGTCTGTCCTTGCTTCGTGCACCGGACCCGTAACTCCTGAGGATTCTTCCGAAGAGTCATCTCAGGATGAGAGTGAGTCCACCGACAAGGAAAACAACGGTAATCAAGAGGATGATAAGGATAAAGACACCTTAAAAGACGGCACTTACGGCCCATCCATTGAGTATGCAAACAGCATTATCAACGGTGTTCAGGCCTACTATACTGAAGCGTCCAGAAGCAACTATCGTGTTGAGAATCACAACATGAATCTTCAGTATTCCCTCGATGATACAAAGCTTCTTTCTTATATCTCGAATAAGAACGGTGGCGTTTACATCAAGGATACTATGGACGTATTCGTTCAGATGGAGGGTGGCGAAAGAATTTACGCGTCTACGTCAGCGAAAAATATTCGCCCGAACATTTACAGAATCGGTTACTATTATTACGACGTTCACTTCCTTGAAAATAGCTTCAAGGGCAATGTGAATATAAATTCGTCCACCGATCTTGATCCTGAGCTTTTTTCACAGAAAAGCGCAGGCATTTCCGGAATGAAGGTTTCAAGAGACGGTGAGATAGTGCTTCAGATTGCCGGTGGTGACCCCTATATCACTATGGCAGGCGGCGAGGATATGTTCACCTATTCGGCTGAAGAATATAATGGTATTCAGTTCAGCATTAGCGCTACCAAAACCTCCTCTGTTAAGGTTTACTACGTTGCAGGATCTAAGCCTACACATAACGATGATCAGTGTGTTACTATAAATATCGAGCCTGACGGTAAATATCATACATATACAGTTATGCTCAGCGATGGTGTAGAATATGAGGGCGACGTAAGCAAGCTCAGAATAGATTTTGAAGGCTTTGCTGCAGGAGAAAAGGTCACGCTTAAGGATCTCAAGCTCGTAAGCGCAGAATCTGAGGGACCCTCTGAGCTTTATCTTGACAGAACCTTCCACACTTATTCCGATAAGCTTCACCAGGAGCTTCACTTCATGGCCACATCCAAGCTTACCGGCATTAAAGAGATGGGTATTGTTACAAAGATCTCTGCTGATACCGTTGAAAAGCTTATCGTTAAGGATTCCGCAAAGGAGCTTCACACCTCTATCGACGGTGTTGACTGGACCACAGCTGAATATATCGGATTTGATATAAAGAACGTCGGTGTATTCGGATATATTCTTCCCAATCATGCCGATGCGGGAAAAATGACAGTTGAGCTTGTAGAAGGCAATTACGTTATCACTCAGACCTTCTGCCCCGAAAATGGCACTATTGAACCCATAAACGCCAAGGAAACCTTTACAGACAATGACTTCTTCACCGGTCACCGTATCTATACCGATGAGAATCATACCTTTGATGCTTTCCTCAAGGAAGCTGAATGGGAAAGAAATCCTCTAAAAGCAATATCAGGTGACGGTTATATATCCTATGAAGCATTCAAGGGCTCATATAGCTTCAATATCTCCAGCACGGGCTTCAATGCTCCCTTCTTCTACGAGCAGAACTATCATCATCAGACCTCCGCAAAGATAAGAAGTGACGTTGACAGACCTATTTACATCAGAACTATAGGTACAAGCGGTTGCCTTGAATCTGCGGCTATTCTCGGTCAGAATGATCTCCTCCTTCCTATACCTACAGAGGTATCCAAAAACTTTGGTGGAGAAAATGAAGAGCCCATCTTTAACGCAGGCGACAGAACTTACAGTGAGACCCTTTTCCCCTTAATGCTCCCCAAGGATATAAGAATTGAATTTACCGTTCTTAATCTTTATCAGAATTGGGGTAAATTCCCTCTGAAGCAGCTTTCGTCCATTCAGTACTTCTGGCCCTACTATCACCTTTCCGTAGGTACTACAGAGACCAGCTGTATTTCTCCCTGGTACGGTGCGCGTGATCTCTGGACTCTTCCCGACTTCCGTTCACAGTCTATGCCCTACTGGTTTGAGCTTGAGGGTGAGCATTACAGTAATCAGCCTCAGCATACACACGCAGGTATTCAGTATTTCCTGCAGTATACCGATTCCAAGGGTAATTATTCAGCTACCGAAAATATTTCCAATGTGATCGACTCTTCAGGACCTGTTTACGTTGACGCTGCTATGACCTATATCTCCGATGACGGTAAGATCAAGGTAACATATACCCACGTTGAGATGCCCCAGGAGGATGAGCTCCGTGCATATTACGAAATCAATTATGAGATCCTCGATGAGGTTTCTATCAAGGACTTTGCAAACGATTTCTCCTTCTATTCGTTTGAAGGCTATTCAGGTCACTATCAGAACATGGGCTATTGGGCAGAGCTTGGCGATGAGGACGGAGTAGTACATAAGGAAACAAACGGAACAAAGACTGCCGAAAAGCTCGTTCTCGGTAATCAGTCTCCTTACGTAGCACTTTACAATCTTAAAACCGCTGATAACAGCAGCTGGAAGGATAATAACGCGAACCTCGGATTTGTTATTCACAGCTCCGACATCGTAATTGGCGGCGAAAAGCGTAACGAAAACTTCGTCATTATGGGCAAGGAATACGTTTATAGTCTTTCTATGGACCTCGGTGAGGTTACTCTTAAACCCGGAGATAAGATTAATCTTAATATGATTATCTCTCCTTGGGGATATAACAAATCAACAGATGACGTTAACATGCAGAAGATCCGTGAGAACACGTGTCTCGATCCTCTTACTATAAATGTTATTGAAGGCGAAAAGATCGAAAGCGTTTACGTTCCCAAGGTTCTTTCCACTAACGGTAAGAGCGCAGAATTTACCCTTTCCGGCAGTACCGACAATGTTACCGTAAGAGCTTACGGCTTCAACAAGCTTACTGCTCCAAAGATATACGAGCTTATTGAAGGCGAATGGGTTGAATACGTGGTCAGCTCTATTGATACTCCCGATAAGATGGGCAACAAGCATTATTATGACGGATACAGCGTTTACTACGATGGCGACGCCAAATTCTCTTATGCATTTGCGGTTAATATGACCGATGTTGAAAGCAGAACCTTCAGAATCGTTGCTGACAGCGATTTCACTAACTGGCCTCCTATCAATGACGTTGCAGGCGATTCTCCTCTCAATATCTTTGTGCCCGCTACCATACTTTATACCCTTACAAGCGGATCGATCAAGGGTATTTCCAGCACCGTTCTTTCTGAAAGTGCCGACTACGTAACTTATTACGGTGACGGACTTGGAACCGGTGAAGCTTACTTTGAAGTGTTCAAAAACACAAATGACATTGCGACCGGTAAATATGCCGTTGTCAAGTACCGCATTCCCAAGACCGTTAAGGAGGCTAATACATTCCAGTTCTATACAACAACTGATGCTTCTGTAGATATGGCAGATTGCCTTGTTGGTGCGGGACGCGCATACAAGAACGGTGAATGGCACGTAATGATCGTTGACCTTGTTGCCAAGGGCGCAAAGCATTTTGAACCCGCAGACGGCGGTGAGGAATACTACGCTCAGTACCTCAGATTCGACATATTCAATACCGCGATGTCTGCTGATAGCTCTATCGATATTGCCTATATCGGTATTACAGATGATATAAGCAAGGTTCTTGAGCTTGAAAAGGATCAGACCGATGCTTGTAAAGAAGTAAGAGTTTTTGGAGAGAATAACGACTTCAAGGTATATGATCTTGATGGAAATGAGATCGAGGGTGAAGATATCGTTGAAGGCGGATATATTGCACAGACCAACAATAGAGGCTACAGAGAATCTAAGCTCTCATACGTTTCCGGCATAGACTTCATTAACGGAATCGGTGACAGAGATCCCAGTGATCCCGCCTTCAACGCCTTCCGTTCGCATGAGGTTGCCGGTCCTAAGGTAATAGAATTCGACGGACCTACCATCGATAATGCTTATCTTGCACTTGCCGGATGGACTTGTGTATACGGCGGTGTTGAAAAATACGTGTGGTCTGCAGATGGAGGTAAGACCTGGTACGATGCAACCACTTATCCTTCCGATAAGCAGATCGCCGCAGCATCCGGTGGAATAAAGGATGCAGGCGACGGACACTTCTCTTCTCAGGTTCCCGGATTTGATAAGAATTCTTACGATCAGGCTAATTATGAGAATTCCGTATATCAGGGCTTCGCTAATTCTCCTGCAGGAATTGCAGCTCATCTTACCGACTACATCGGCAAAACCGTTGACGTAACCTTCGCGGTAGTTCCTAAGGCTGATAACGGTAATATCCGAATCATTGCTCACGTAACTAACGTCAGAGTTTACGCTTCCGACGCAGACGCCGAGGCAGGAGAGGTCTGCGATCATAAAACAATATCTAGCACTTATACCTTCACAGATGACGGTGACAGTAAGACCGATAAGGCAATTATCGTAAAGACCTGCAAGTGCGGTGAAAAGGTGTTTGAAACCTCCGATCCTGCTTTCGTATTCTTCTTCAATGCAATCGGAACTCAAAGCAACGTTCAGCCTACTGTTTTCGAAAACAACAAGGGATACAGAATCATCGATGCTTCTACTTATACAATCAATGGTGCTGATAAGTCCTTCAAGGCTGATGCTAACGGCATTCTCCACGGAGAAGGCTGGATGGGATTGAATGGCGGAATTGCAGGCGTTGCATATAGAGTATACGACGCAAGCGGCAATGAGCTGACAAACGGTTGGTTAGATACCGGTGCCGTGATCAGCAACCGTACCGATCTTGGCGGTGAGATGGCCAAGAGAGGAATTGAAGTCCAGTACGGTAAGGGTCACAGCTTCTCAATTGATCTTTCAAAATTCTTTGCAAGTAATGAAAAGATCAACGTTCAGTTCGCGCTTGTAGCGAGCGGTGCTCCTGCAGACAGTAACGATAAATACGTTTACGTTGGAGAGTTTACCAACATCGCAAAGGCTAACTGATAATTAAAAGCTCCCGGGAATGAAAGTTCCCGGGAGCTTTTAATATATTATTTGTTATTCTCTGCCGCACGGCGAGCCTTGACCATTTCTCTCATACGGATACTGGTGTCAAGAATCTTCTTGCGGATACGGATAGACTTGGGAGTTACCTCAATGAGCTCATCGTCTGCGATAAACTCGATAGCTTCTTCAAGGGAGAAGATCTTGGGGGGAGTAAGGAGAAGCTTCTCGTCAGCACCTGCGCTACGGATAGCGGTAAGATGCTTTTCCTTACAGGGATTTACGGAAATATCATCGTTCTTGGGGTTCTCACCGACGATCATACCCTCGTAAACCTCGGTCTGAGGACCAACGAAGAGCTGACCGCGCTCCTGAGTATTATAAAGACCGTATCTTGTAGTAACACCGGCTTCGCTTGCAACGAGAGCACCGGTAAATCTCATAATAATACCGCCGCGGTGAGGCTGATAGCCTTCAAAAAGCGTATTGAGAACGCCTTCTCCGTGAGTTGCGGAAAGGAACTCGGAGCGATATCCGAAGAGACATCTCGAAGGAATGCTATACTCTATTCTCATGCGCTCTCCAACGGGATTCATCTCGATAAGATCACCCTTTCTCTGACCAAGCTTTTCGATAACAGCTCCAACGTATTCGTTGGGAACGTCGAGGGTTACACGCTCCATAGGCTCGCACTTAACGCCGTCGATCTCCTTCAGGATAACCTTGGGGTTGGAGCAGGTAAGCTCGTAGCCCTCACGGCGCATATTTTCAATAAGTATGGAAAGGTGCATTTCTCCTCTTCCCGATACTATGAACTCATCGGTAGTATCACCGTCGCGTACACGGAGAGAAACGTCACGGAGAAGCTCTCTGTAAAGTCTTTCGCGGAGCTGACGTGAGGTAACGAATTTACCTTCCTTGCCTGCAAGAGGGCTTGTATTGACCGCAAAGGTCATTTCCATTGTAGGCTCGCTGACTTTAACAAATTCAATTGCCTCAGGATTATTTGTGGATGTTATAGTATCACCGATAGAGATGTCGCCTGCACCGGAGAAGCAGATAATATCGCCCATCTGTGCCTTATCGACCTGAACTCTCAAAAGTCCGTCTATCTGGAAAAGTGCTACTATCTTGGTCTTTCTTGGCTTCTCATCAGGCTTGTGATAGTTACAAACAAGCACCTCCTGATTTACCTTGATAGAGCCTCGCTCAATTCTTCCAATACCAATACGTCCAACGTACTCGTTGTAGTCGATGGATGAAACAAGCACCTGAAGGTCGCCCTCGGGGTCGCCCTCGGGAGCAGGAATATAATCAAGTATAGTCTCGAACAGAGGGGTAAGATCGGTTCCCTCCTCCAAAGGATCTTTAGTTGCAGTACCTGATCTACCCGAGCAATAAAGCATGGGAGAATCAAGCTGATCATCGTTTGCACCAAGATCGATGAGAAGCTCAAGGATCTCGTCCTCAACCTCGCCAAGACGTGCATCGGGTTTGTCAATCTTATTTATACAAACGATTACCTTGTGATTAAGCTCAAGAGCTCTCTGAAGTACGAATCTGGTCTGGGGCATAGGACCCTCAGCAGCGTCAACAAGGAGAATAACACCGTTTACCATCTTAAGCACACGCTCGACCTCGCCACCAAAATCTGCGTGACCGGGGGTGTCTACGATATTGATCTTTACATCCTTATAATGAACTGCGGTGTTTTTTGCGAGTATGGTAATTCCTCTTTCCTTTTCGATGTCATCAGAGTCCATAACTCTTGTAACCGTTTCCTGGTTGTCTCTGTATATGCCGCCCTGCTTGAGCAGACCGTCAACAAGGGTGGTTTTTCCGTGGTCAACGTGTGCGATTATCGCAATGTTTCTTAAATCTTCTCTTACCATACTTTCTCCTTTGTTTTTTACAAATATTTTCTGTTTTCTACCAAATATATATTTTACCACATTTTTTCAAAAAAATAAATTGAAAGATATAACGATATTTAGCCTAAAGTTGAAATATTTTTGTGCATTATGACACAATCCACTTGACACAATGTATAAAATGTGCTAAAATTTAATTTGAACAAATAATAAAACTCAGGAGGCATTAAATGCTTATAACAAAAATTACTTCTTCGCTTGAGAATTGCTTTTTGGATAGTGATTTCGAAAGCTTTCAGGAAATAAAACAAATTTCTGCTTTGAAAAATGAAAGAATATCTTTCCAGATTCTTTGCGCGCTTTCCGCAGACGACGGTGCTCTCAGAAGATTGTATGATCTGCAGATTTCCGGCGATCTTGCCGAATACGTTACCGTTCGCGAGGTTATCAGTGTGCCTGTAACTATGCCCGTTGTCCTCCCTGCAAATAGCGATAACTACCTTCGTACGGCTCCCGGTCTTTATCCCGACCTGCTGTCTCCATTGAGATATTCAAACAAGGTGAGCGTAATGGCACGTAAGCTCTGCTCATTGTGGATAGAGCTTGATCTTAGAAAGGTAAATGACGTAAAGGCCGGTAGCAATGCACTTAACTTCACATTTTTATATTGTGGAAGCGTTGCGTCTTCTCAATCAATCACCCTTGACATCATCGATGCATGCCTTCCCGAGCAAGAACTGAAATACACCGAATGGTTCTATTGCGATTGTCTTGCTAATTACTATAATTGTGAGGTGTGGAGCGAAAAACACTGGGAGATCATTGAAAAATTTGCCCGTACCGCTGTGTCAAACGGTATAAATATGCTTCTGACCCCCGTGTTTACACCTGCGCTTGATACGTACATCGGAGGCGAAAGACTCACGACACAGCTTGTAAATATTGAGAAAAAAGATGACGGCTACACCTTTGATTTCACGCATCTCGACCGCTGGATAGAAATGTGCAACCGCGTTGGTATTAAATATCTTGAAATTGCTCATTTCTTCACACAGTGGGGCGCAAAGCATGCTCCCAAGATCATGGCCACGGTTAACGGTGAATATACAAAAATATTCGGCTGGGAAACCGATGCCACTTCCGATGAATACATAAGCTTCCTTCGTGCCTTTATCGTTGAATTCTTTAAGCACATGAAGGCGCGAGGTGATGACAAGCGTTGCTACTTCCACGTTTCCGATGAACCGTCGACCGACCATCTTGAGTCATATCAAGCGGCTAAGAGCTTTATTTCCGACCTGCTTGAGGGATATACTATTATGGACGCGCTCTCTAATTTTGAGTTCTACAGCCAAGGTCTGGTCGAAACGCCTATTCCCTCAAACGATCATATCACTCCCTTCCTTAATGCCAAGATCGAAGGCCTTTGGACATACTATTGTAGCAGTCAGTGGAAGGATGTCTCCAACCGTCTTATCGCAATGCCTTCTTACCGTAACCGTTCTATCGGTATGCAGATGTATAAGTATGATATCGTCGGATTCTTGCAATGGGGTTATAATTTCTATAACAACCAAGGTTCACACGAGGCGATCAATCCTTATACCGACTCCTGCGGTGACGGTTGGGTTCCCGGCGGAGATACATACTCCGTTTACCCTGCTCCCGACGGTAGCGCACTTGAATCGTTGCGCATAATCGTCTTCTATGACGCGATTCAGGATATACGCGCTATGAAGCTTGCAGAAAGCTTAATCGGCAAGGAACGCGTTTTAGAGGCCATGGAGACGGCGTTTGGCGGAGAGATTACTTTCAACAAGTGTGCTCGAACCTCTGAACAGATGCTTGCTGTCAGAGAAGCTGTTAACCGACTTATTAAAGATAACGTTTAAACCAAAAATCCTACGGCAGATTGCCGTAGGATTTTTTAATGTTAAGAATAATATTTAAGCTTCATTTCACCGAGCAGACCGGAGGGGGCTAAAAGCATATTAAATGAGAAACGGTCTCTGACCTTTTGAGTCAAGGTGTTACCTACAGTAACCGTAACATCATTTTCACCGTCACGTATAACGTCGGTAATATCGAAGACATAGGGAGCTGTAAATCTGACACCAAGGTCCTTTCCGTTAATTACCAGCCTTGCGCTCGTACCCACTCTGCCAAGATCAAGAGAAGCTGTTCTTCCCTTTTCCGCACTTATCTTGAAGGAGTAGCGCATCTTACCGGAGAATGTAGGCTTGAAGTTGGGACCCGTCACATTAAAGAAACTGTTGAAGTGACCAACATTCTCAAATACACTGAGATCCTCGCAATCGGCAAGCTCAAGATCGTAATCAGGAGCAAGCTCGACCGTCTTTTCGAGAACAGGCTCGGTCGGAAGTCCTTCATTGTCACCAAATACAAATATAAGTGACTGTGAAGGCTCAAGGACGAGGTCTATTACACCGTTGTCTGTCTCACCGCCGAAAATGAGCTCGTTTGCAAGGTCAAGTTTTGCGAACTTGCCGTTGCAAGGCAGCTTCACCGAAGTATTAACGGTTTTTCTCTCTTCATTCACGAACATAAATATATCGTTTCCGTCGCGCTGACAGTGATAAATGCGCACCTTGTCAAATCCCTTTTCAAAGATCACGTCGCCCATACCGATTTCGGTTAGCATTTCTGCGAGATTATCAAGGGCGATTACTTCACCGCTTGTTTCTACATTTTCAGGCTTTGCATCAACGAAAATAAGCTTCAATCCCTTATCCTGCATTTCCTTGAATGTCTTAGCAACATCTGTGGAAATATGATCGGCATAAGGAATGACAAGGCACTCGAATTGCTCTTCGCCAAGGCAGAGCTTGCCATTTACAATTTTCTCTGCTCCGAGATAGCTGTGAGGAACTATGTCGTAATCTATATGCGCATCGTAGAGCTTTATTGCAACCTTCTCAATAGGCATCGTGTTATCAAATCGGCTTGCCCACTCGTTTTCAAAAGGATAGAAGATCGCAGTTTTTGCGATATGCTTAGCTCCGTAAAGTATATGACAAGCTTTCTGCGTATAGTTCATTAATGCAGTAAAGCCGTCAAAGCTTGGATCCTTGCCCTCGATTCCAAAGTGAGGAGGACAGTCTGGATCGGGGAATTTTGAATCAAACGCGTGAGGCACGAAATGATTGATTCCTCCAACGATAAAATGATCCATTACGTACTTCATAACGGAGGTATCTTCAGCCCAACCGTAAGCGCCGAGTGCCTCGCACATTGCTCTTCCCTTCGTATTAGGCTCGATGTGCGCAAGAGATGCACCGAGCTTAGGAAGAACGTAATGCGAAAAATCGGATACGAGGAAACCTGCAGCTCCGCTTGAGGAATGAGAAATATGATCCATACCGGGCATTACGGAATGAAGCACTACGTCAATTCCGCTCATATGCTGCCATCTTGTGGCCTTGAAGAAGTGACCTGCGCCCACAGCTGTTGATGCTTCTTCTATAACATGTCCCATATACATCACACCGTGATCCTGACACCAATCAGCAAGCTGCTTATTAAAGCACTTACTGTACATATCGGTTATCGCGTCCATATAAGCGTATCGGAATTCACACTGGAAGTCACCGTTTACACCGTCCTCAAACCACAAAAGATTAAGGTGAGGTATTGGATCGTATCCGAGCTTATTTTTCATAATTTCAAGCAGATCGTCATTCCACGGTAGTCTGAAACCGCGCTTACCAACAAAACCGAGTTTTGGAACACCGTAACGGAATTCGTTACCGAAGCAGGGCTCATCCGAGAAAAATCCTACGAAGGTATTACCGAAATACTCTTTATAATGCTCGTAGTGAGTTTCATAAACGGCCTCTATAAGCGCATGAACCGACTCCGCACGGGTCATATCGATATAATCCTTCATAATTCCCTGGCGTGTCTTATAGTAGAAGAATATGCGCCAGAGGCCCTCGGGAACATCCCAATAAAGATATCCGTCCTTGATATTCGCGGTAAGATCAATACCATCGAGATCACATATCTCATCATGATCGTCGTGCCTGCGATAAGCAAAGGCACCGAGAAGTATATGCTCGTGACCCGTGGCAGAAGCCAACACTGCTCCGTCCTTCATAGGACCGCAGATATCAATATGTCTCTCTGCAACATTCCATTGACGGAGGTGCGGATATTTCGTCGCAATTATTCCTGCCGCGTGACCGGTAGGAAATTTATCGTCGTCAAGAAGCCATACCTTCATGCCGCGCTTCTTAGCCTCTGCGAGAATTATGTCCATATCTCTCCACCATCCTTCACCCGCAAAGTCGGGGTGAGGGCGGGATTCAACGCAAAATGCTCTGCATCCGCTATCGTATATAGTTTGAATCTGCTCGGGCAGCTTTTCGGTATGGTCACCGTGCTGCCAGAAGAAGGGCATCAAATAATTATCGGTCTTACCCTTCAATACGTCGTTCAGTTTAAAGTCCATTTCAAGCCTCTTTTCTTAAATATTATTTCCTTGCTGCTTGATTGCGCCTTCAAGATAAGCGTCAAGTAGCATTTTCAAATCTTCCATGCGTCCGAGTATTTCTTTTCCCTCATCGGTGTCACTGACAAGCTTTCTCGTAGACATCATTTCAAATACCACGTCGCGAGTTGCGATTATGTCCTTGTTTTCTTTCAACGCTGCATCCTTGCCATCGAACTGACCGTGAGATACAAGTCTCAAGCCTCTTGACGAGTATATAAGCGTATATCCCGCAATTCCCGTTTTATTATGGTATGCTTTGCAAAAACCTCCGTCGATCAGAATATATCGTCCGTTAGCTTTTATTGGATTTTCGCCGCTCTTTACCGGAACATGTCCGTTTATTAGGTGTGAAAAGTTCTTATCAAGTCCAAATTCATCAAGAATTCTGCACACGGTATCAAAATCGTTAACGAATCCGTAATATGGATCGCGCTTTTCCTTCCATGCTTCCTCATTTGCAATGAAATAACGCTCAAAGGTAGTGATCTTATCCTTCCCAAAAAGCGGGCTTTTCTTACCGCACCAGAGGTAGTACATAAAATCAAGGGAATTTTCGTCTCCCTGGTAATATGCACGTCTTGCAACTTTATCGCAGGCATCAAGATATGCTTTACCTGAAAGCGGAGTGCCGCCTATTGAGTTTACCGATGAAAAGCTTCCGTCGGCATCCATAGGAACACAGCCGTGGTAAAGCAGGTTCTCGTTGTGTATTTTATAGATACCTCCGACGCTATACATAAATCTGATATGCTTTTTAAGCACTCGGCTATTCTTAAACGCTAATACCAGCGAATCCATAAGATTTTTCTCTTCAACCGAAAGCTCGTAGGGCGCATTCTTATCTATTGTCGGGAAATGATAATCGATGAGGGGATATTCCTTCCCATCGATCATCACGGTATGCTTTTGGTGGTCGATCTTATCAAGTATTAATCTGTCATTCATACTGTATTCGCTATGACGAAGAATAATCTGCCCCTCAAGCTTAAAGAGAATAATTGCTATTGCCTTATGGGCTTTTGAAAGAGTATCGTTATTGCTCTTTATGTAATACTTATCGTCGGTATTTCTCGGCAAAAACCAGGTACAACCCTTATATGTTTCCTGGGCAAAACCGATAAGATCGCGTAGGCTTATACCGTAAGTATTTTCAATTATTGAGAGTGTGTTATACTGAATTGCCGAATTGAGCACTGCGGCAATACACGCAGGGCTTCCTGCGGCGGCGCCCATCCAGACGATATCGTGATTTCCCCACTGGATGTCCACGTTATGATGCGCCATCAGCATGTCGAGTATTTTATCTGCTCTCGGTCCGCGATCGTAGATATCGCCGACTACGTGCAGGCAGTCAACCGCCATTCTCTTTATAAGACCGCAAAGTGCTTCTACAAATGCCGCGCCCTGACCTATATCGATAATGGTTGAAATTATATGTCTGTAATATTCCTGCTTATTATGCTCCTCGCCGCTGGTATGAAGCAGCTCATCGATTATATATTGAAAGTCCTTAGGCAGTGCTTCGCGCACCTTTGCTCTGGTATATTTTGACGCAACGCTTCGCGCAAGATCAACCAGACGGTAGAGCGTTATACTGTACCAGTCCTCGTTGGCTATCTGCTTTTGGCGAAGCTCCTCAAGCTTTTCGGTAGGATAATATATCAGAGTGCAAAATTCACGTCTTTCTCCTTCGCTCATTGAGCGGTAAAAAATTCCGTCTACCTTCTCGCGGATGACGCCCGAGCAATTATTCATTATATGGTTAAATGCTTCGGCTTCGCCGTGGAGGTCGCTCATAAAATGCTCCGTGCCCTTGGGAAGATTTGAAGTTGCGTTATAGTTGATTATAGCGGAGCTTACGGCTTGTATGGTAGGATATTCTTGGGAAAGAATCGATAGCATTTTCAATTGCTCGTTTGAATACGTTGTTTTTTTCATTCTGCACCCTACTTCTTTATATTATCATAAATACCTTTATATTATACCACAAACAGAATTTGTTTCAATGGATTATCTTATACTTTAAGTTTCTTTTTAGGACAATATTAAACAGTTTATATTCTGAAAAACCGTCTTTGTGCAAAAAGAGCGCAGAGACGGTATGCTTTTATAATGTTTTATCAATAAATGCGTTGACGAAGGTCTTGGAATTCAAGCCGACAAGCTTGCATGCAACCTCTCCGTTTTTCACGATAACAAGGGTAGGTATACTGTCGATACCAAATGTAACTGCAAGCTTGCCTTCGGTATCAACGTTTACCTTGCCGACAACAATATCTTCTCTCTCGGAAGCAATGGCGTCAATACTGGGAGCGAGCATACGGCAGGGACCGCACCACTCAGCCCAGAAATCGATAAGAACCGGTTTTTCACTCTTCAAAACCTTTTCTTCGAAGTTTGATGAAGTAATCTCAAAAATCATTTTTTTAACCTCACTTACTTTTATAATAAAGCATACAGTGGCAATATCCCTCGAAATCGGGATCTTTTATCTGCGCTTTGAATTCCTCGCACATACATTTATATTCCGGCTTATCCTCTCGTCTGCAGGGACAATATCCGCCGCGTCTTTTGAGCCCTTCCTTGATAACCGCAACGAGCTCCTTATCAGGATTTTCAGTAATTTTCATATGTATTTCTCCAATCAATATCTTTCCCAATGATAAACGCCTTTTTCATCCTTCTTATCAATAGCCTTAAAGACGTAATACATTGGCTTCGGTCCATCTATCTCATTTGATTCGATCTTCCTGCGCAAAAGCCCGAGATTTAGTCCAAACTCTTCTTTACAGTCACGGTATGCGTGAAGAATGAAGCTGTCTATTTCGGGTATCTGCATAACCTTTTTATATGCTCTTCCGTATGCAACCGCCTGGAGAATCTCGCTTTCAGGTGTGTAGTGCGAATTAAAGCCCTGCTCTGAGAGAATTATCCTTCTTCGCTTGCCTTCAAAAAGATAATTGGGCTGCTCAAGAACCTTTACAAGCAATTCAAGGTTTTTGAAGGTAATTCGACAGGTGTCCAAGCTATCGGTGGCAGTATAATCGTTCCAAAAGTCCGGAAAGCGCAGATCCTCGGGATAAGGATGGTGAGCCAGATTCCAGGGTATCTGCCCATCTTTCAGGCATGAAGAATTGACGTTTTCAAGAACACTTCTTGACGGATAGTATTTTAAGGGATCCTCATCAAAATTTGCACTTGACCAAAAATGATCGAGCGAAATGTATATCCGCATATTCTTATATACAGAGCAAGCGTTCAGATATGTCAACCTCAAAGCGACAGTATATTGTCGGCAATATTCTTCACAGGTCATAGGTCCTGCATTACACCAGACGTATCCCGTGTTAACTTCGTTTCCGACTATCATGCCTACTATTCTGCCGTATTTTTCATCCTCACGTGTATATCTTTCGGCAAGGAAGGAAATGAAAGCATTATAATAGGCGACGCCCTCATTAGTAATTACGTTAAACTGGGATATTCTTCC